>CAIKKO010000477.1 GCA_903828025.1 uncultured Sphingomonadales bacterium | reverse complement strand
ATGACCACGGGCACGGGCATCACCATCATGCCCCCGCCAGCTTCGGCCGCGCGTTCGCCATCGGCATCGCACTCAACAGCGCGTTCGTGGTGATCGAGGCGACGTATGGCGTGATTTCGGGCTCGATGGCGCTGGTCGCCGACGCGGGCCACAATCTGTCCGACGTGCTCAGCCTTGCCATCGCCTGGGCCGCCGGCGTGCTCGCCGCGCGCCCACCCTCGGCACGCTTTACCTATGGCTACAAGTCGAGCTCGATCCTGGCCGCGCTGTTCAACGCCGCGCTGCTGCTGGTCGCGCTGGGGGCCATTTTGGTCGAGACGATCCGCCGCCTGATCGAACCCGCGCCGGTCGCGGCAGGCCCGGTGATGATCGTGGCGGCCATCGGCATTGCCATCAACACGATCACCGCGCTGCTGTTCCTGCGCGGCCGCGACAGCGACATCAACATTCGCGGGGCCTACATGCACATGGCCGCCGATGCCGCCGTCTCCGCCGGAGTGGTCGCTGCCGGGTTCCTGATTGCGCTGACGGGGGCGTGGTGGATTGATCCGGTCACCAGCCTCGTCATCGTGGGCATCATCGCGGCGGGCACTTGGGGCCTCCTCAAGGACTCGCTCAAGATGGGGCTCCACGGTGTCCCTGCCACGGTCGACGGGCGCAAAGTCGAGCACTATCTCGCCAGCCTGCCCGGCGTCAGCGCGGTGCACGATCTCCATATCTGGCCGATGAGCACGACCGAAACCGCAATGACCGCACATCTCGTGATCCCCGCCGGACACCCGGGCGACGCGTTCCTGAGCGACCTTGCCCACACGCTGGAGCACGATTTCGCGATCTGCCATTCGACCGTGCAGGTGGAGACGGCAGACCACGCCGGACATGCCTGCGCACCGAACTGCCTGCCGCTCAGCACAACGCTTTAAGGGGCGCTGGACAAGGCGGGGGGCGGGGCCATAGGCTCGCGCCAATCCTCTTGTCGGAGCCCCGAATCCCATGCAGATTGATCGCCGCACCGCGCTTACCGCCGCCCTGACAGCTGCAACCACCGTGGCCGCTGCCACCACCCTGCCCGCTGCCGCGCAGACCGCAGCCCCGGCCCCCGGCTTCGCGCCCACCCCCCAGCCGCTGCCGTTCGATCCAGCGGGGGTCACAGGGCTTTCCGCCAAGCTGCTCACCAGCCACCATGACAACAACTATGTCGGCGCGGTGAAGCGGATCGGCGCGATCAAGGGCGAACTGGCCAAGCTCGACATGGCGACTGCCCCCGGCTTCCTGCTCAACGGCCTGAAGCGCGAGGAGCTCATCGCGTGGAACTCGATGATCCTCCACGAAGTCTATTTCTCGTGCCTGGGCACCGGCGGCAAGCCCGGCGCGGCACTGGGCGCCGCCATCGAACGCGATTTCGGCAGCATGGCGCGCTGGGCCGCAGAATTCTCCGCGATGGGCAAGGCGCTCGGCGGCGGTTCGGGCTGGGTGTTGCTGCAATGGTCCCCGCACGACGGCCGACTCACCAACCAGTGGGCGAGCGACCACACGCAGACGCTGGCGGGCGGCACGCCGATCCTCGCCATGGACATGTACGAACACGCCTATGCGATGGACTACGGCGCGAAGGCTGGGGCGTATGTCGATGCGTTCATGGCTGCGGCGACTTGGACTGCGGCGGATGCAAGGTTTGCGAAGGTGGCCGGGTAGCGCCACCACGCACTGCGTTGGCATAGGCCCACATTTGTGGCAAAGTGGGCCTATGAGCAGACTGACCATTGATCTCTCCGATCAGCAGCACAAGAGCCTCAAGGCACTTGCGGCGCTGCAGGGCAAGACGATCCGGCAATATGCGATCGAGCGTCTTTTCGAGGCTGCTCCCGGCGAAGAAGCGGCGTGGGATCAGCTCAAGGACATGCTCAACGCTCGCATGGCCGGTCCGGTTTCAAACAGAAGTGTCGCTGATATCGTTCGTGAAGAGCTTGGCAGCTAAGCAGGGGCTTGAACCGCGCCTACGATCTGCTGGTTGCCGCAGAACAGGACCTGCGGGGCATCCTGCGCTACACTCGCGATCAATGGGGAATACAGCAAGCAGCGCGCTACATGGATGCCCTTGAACGGGCAATGGCGGCGCTGGCCGCCGGAAATCCGCCCTTCCGTGATGTAAGCGACCTTCAGCCCGGCCTTAGAGTGCGGCGTTGTCAGCATCACCACATCTTCTGCTCGCTGAACGAGGGAAGACCGCCTCTGATTGTCGCGATTTTGGACGAACGCATGGACTTGATCGCACGCGTCGGGTCGCGACTGGAATAATAATATCCCCAAAAGCAGATCGCCCGCTGACCAAGGCAACGGGCGAACAAAATCTGCTCAGTTGGCCATGGAAATCAGGCCGCCTGTTCCTTGCCCTTGAGCACCTGCACCGGCTCCTTCTTGCCGGCAACGACATCCTTGTCGACCACGACCTCGGTCACGCCTTCCAGCGTCGGCAGATCGAACATCGTATCGAGCAGCAGACCTTCGACGATCGAGCGCAGGCCGCGCGCGCCGGTCTTGCGTTCGATCGCGCGTTTGGCGATCGCTTCGAGCGCGTCGTCGGTGAAGGTGAGTTGCACGTCTTCAAGGTCGAACAGCTTCTGATACTGCTTGATCAGCGCGTTCTTGGGTTCCTTGAGGATCTTGACCAGCGCCTCGATATCAAGGTCGTTGAGCGTGGCGATCACCGGCAGACGGCCGACGAATTCGGGGATCAGGCCGAACTTGAGCAGATCTTCCGGCTCCGCCTTCTGGAGCAGTTCGCCAACCTTGCGCTTGTCCGGGTCCGCCACATGCGCGCCGAAACCGATTGAGCGCTTCTGCAGGCGGTCCGAGATGATCTTTTCGAGGCCCGCGAACGCGCCGCCGCAGATGAACAGGATGTTGGTGGTGTCCACCTGCAGGAATTCCTGCTGCGGATGCTTGCGCCCGCCCTGCGGCGGAACGCTCGCGGTGGTGCCTTCCATCAGCTTCAGGAGCGCCTGCTGCACGCCTTCGCCCGAAACATCGCGCGTGATCGAGGGGTTTTCGGCCTTGCGGCTGATCTTGTCGATCTCGTCGATGTAGACGATGCCGTGCTGCGCCTTCTCGACGTTGTAGTCGGACGACTGGAGCAGCTTGAGGATGATGTTCTCGACGTCTTCGCCCACGTAGCCCGCTTCGGTCAGCGTGGTGGCATCGGCCATCGTGAAGGGCACGTCGAACGTCT
>CAIKKO010000476.1 GCA_903828025.1 uncultured Sphingomonadales bacterium | reverse complement strand
TGCGCCGGATCGAGGTCACCAGCTTCGTCAATCCTGCCAAGGTGCCGCAGATGGCCGATGCCGATGCCGTCTGCGCGGGCTTGCCCGAGCATCTGGACGTTACGTATATCGGCCTTGTGATGAACTTGCGCGGGGCCGAGCGCGCCATCGCCACCGGGCGGATCAACCAGCTCGGCGCAGTTGCAGTGGCCACCGACACGTTTGCGATGGCCAACCAAGGCCAGACCAGCGATGGATCGGTCGATGCGGCCAAGGCCATCATCGCGCGCGCCAAGGACGCCGGATTGACCGGCCAGGCGACCATCGGTGCCGCGTTCGGCTGCCCGTTCGAAGGCGAAGTGAGCGAGAGCCGCGTTGTCGCAATGGCGGCTGAACTGGCCAAGGCCGGGCCGGTAGAGGTCGCGCTGGCCGATACCATTGGCGTCGGCAATCCGGCGCATGTCGCGCGGCTGGTGGCGCGGGTGCGCGCGGCCATCGCCCCTCTGCCGGTACGCGTGCATTTCCACAACACGCGCGGGACCGGGCTCGCCAATGTCTGGGCCGCCGTCATGGCTGGGGCGAGCGTGATCGACGGTTCGATCGGTGGCCTCGGCGGCTGCCCGTTCGCGCCGGGCGCGGCGGGCAATGTCGCGAGCGAGGACGTGCTCTACATGCTGGAGCGTGCCGGAATCGCCACGGGGCTTGACCTCAGCCGGATGATCGAGGCCAGCACCTGGCTATCGGGCGTGATGGGTCGCAAACTTCCGGGAATGGTGGCGCAGGCGCCCTCGTTTCCCAAAGCAGCATAGCAAAAGGGCAGGCTAATGGGTTATCGTTTGGGCGTCGATGTGGGCGGAACCTTCACCGATCTGCTGCTGTTTGATGCGGATACTGGTGCGTTCTGGCGCCACAAGACACCGTCCACCCCGCACGACAGTTCGGAAGGCATCCTGACCGGCGTGAACGCGATTTGCGGCGCGGCGGGGATAGATGCCAATCAGATCGAATTCTTCCTTCACGGCACCACGGTGGCGACCAATGCCATGCTGGAAGGCAAGGGTGCACGGGTCGGCCTCATCACGACCGAAGGCTACCGCCACGTGATGCAGATTGCGCGGTCCTATGTGCCCGGGGGCCTCGCGGGCTGGATCATCTGGCCCAAGCCCAAGCCCCTGGCGGCGCTGGAGGATACGGTCGCGGTTGGCGGGCGGATGAACGCGGCGGGTGAAGAAGTGCGCCCGCTCGATGAAACCGCTGCGCGTGCCGCGCTGCTTCAGTTGAAAAACCAGGGGGTCGAGGCGATCACGGTTTCGCTGATGAACGCCTATGTGAACGGCGATCATGAGGCGCGCATCGGCGCAATGGCGCGCGAAATCATGCAGGACGTGCCGGTTTCGCTGAGCCACGAAGTGCTGCCCGAAATGCAGGAATACGAGCGCACGCTGACGACGGTCGCCAATGCCGCCGTCCGCCCGGTGGTCGGGCGCTATGTCGCGAGCCTGCGCGACCGTCTGGCCAAGGCGGGCATGACCGGCAAGCTCTCGCTGCTGCGTTCGGACGGCGGGCTGATGTCGGCGCAGAAGGCCGAGGAGCATCCGGTCAACATCCTGATGTCCGGCCCGGCCGGCGGCGTGACCGGCGCGCTATGGGTCGCCCGCAATGCGGGGCTGAAGAATATCCTCACGCTCGATGTCGGCGGCACTTCGACCGACGTGGCGCTGATCGAAAACCTCGAGCCGCGGCGCGTGCGCACCACCGAAGTGGGGCACCTCGCGGTCCGCACCTCCTCGCTCGATGTCAAGACGGTGGGCGCAGGCGGCGGCTCGATTGCCTATGTGCCCGAGCTGACCAAGGCCTTGCGTGTCGGCCCGCAGAGCGCAGGCGCGGTGCCAGGGCCGGTGGCCTACGGCAAGGGCGGCGAACTGCCGACCGTGACCGACGCCAACGTCGTGCTGGGCTATCTTCCCGAGAACCTGCTGGGCGGCACATTCAAACTCGACCGCGCCGGAGCGGAACGCGCGGTGCAAACCATTGCCGACGCGTTGGGAATCGATCTGATGGCCGCCGCGCGCGGGATCATCGACATCGTGAACGAAAACATGTTCGGCGCGCTGCGGATGATTTCGGTGCAGCAGGGCTATGACCCGCGGCATTTTGCGCTGATGGGCTTCGGCGGCGCGGGGCCGCTCCATGTCAACGCGGTGGCGCGACTGATGGGCAGCTGGCCCGCGGTCTCGCCGGTCTCGCCCGGCGTGCTCTGTGCACTGGGCGACGCGACAACACGGATGCGCACGGAGACGGCGCGCTCGTTCTCGAGGCTCGCGCACACGACGACGGCGGAGGAGCTCAACGGCATTCTCACCGACATGGCGCAGCAGACACGCGCCGAGCTCACCTCGGACGGGGTGCCCGCAGACCTGATCGAAAGCGCGTTCGAGATCGACGTGCGCTATGCCGGCCAGGCCTTCGAAGTGCCGCTGACGATCACCCCGGAAGTGCTGCTGCGCGATGGGATAGAGGGCATCCTGGCCCGCTTCGACGACGAACATCGCCGCTTGTTCACGTTCAACATGGAGACCCCGCACGAGATCGTGAACTTGCGTGCGGTCGCGTTGGGGCAAGCGCTGAACTTGCCCGCCGCCGAGTTGCCGGTGGGCGATGGCGACCCCATCGCGGCCAAAATGCGCGATCACGTGCTGTGGATGGACGGCGCGCAGCACCCGGCGGTGATCTATGATCGCGCGAAGCTGCGGCAAGGCGATGTAATCCCCGGGCCTGCCATCGTCGTCGAAATGGATTCGACGACCTTGATCGAAACCGGCTGCGTTGCCGTGGTCGACAAAGTCGGCAATATCCTGATCAACCTGGCCTGAGGGAGTAGGTCCAATGCGCGCTCAGATCATCGAAACCAGCACGGTCCCCTTTGCAAAGCAGGCCATTGACCCGGTCACGCTCGACATCATCGAAAACGCCTTGCGCAATGCCCGCAATGAAATGGACGCGACGCTCAGTCGTACCGCAATGTCACCGGGCATTCGCGAGCAGGGCGATGCCTTTCCGCTGATCGCCGATCATGCCGGGCGGATGATCGTCGGCCAGTTCGGCAGCTTCATCGGCGGCTTTCTCGACAGCTACGAGGGCACGATCGAAGACGGCGACATGATCCTGCTCTCGGACCCCTACAGCTGCGCAGGTGCGGTCAGCCATTCGAATGACTGGCTGGTGCTGCTGCCGGTGTTCAAGACCGGGCGGCTCATGGGCTATACCGCGATGTTCGGGCATCAGGCCGATATCGGCGGTAAAGTCGTGGGTTCGATGCCGATCGATTCGCGCTCGATCTTTGAGGAAGGCGTGCGCATTCCGCCGGTGAAGATCTGGAGCAAGGGCGTTTATAACGCCGACGTGATCAAGCTGATCATG
>CAIKKO010000475.1 GCA_903828025.1 uncultured Sphingomonadales bacterium | reverse complement strand
GCTGCACGCCAGCGACGGCACGCCGGTCCCGGGCGTTCGCACCCCGATCCGCTTTGCCGGGATGGACCTCGCGACCGACCGGGCCTCACCCAAAAAGGGTGAGCATTCCGTCTGAATAGCCCCTCCCCTTCAGGCTAGCAGATTCACACATTGCGTTGGGCTCCGAGGAGGTCACGCGTTCGTTTGGAAGCTTGTATTTCGAGCCATCCGTTTAGCATGACGACGGGACCAGGTTTTCCGTAGTACCCGGTCCATCCTCCCAGACGTGCGCAGACCCATGATGCGTAGGCGAGCGAGCCTTTTGGGTGGGGGTTTTTCTGCCGCTGTGTTTTGCCCTCAAGCTTTGCACACCAGGCTTCGAGCAGTGGGAGGTCTTCTGGTTCGAACACATCGGTACACAGGCGCAAGTGTCCACTGTCACCCTCGCGACCGTGGACGAGCTGCTGAACGGCGACCGCCGCGATCAGGGCTGCGGTGACCAATTTGTCGCGTGGTTCCGGGTGTTCTATGCGCAAGCCCTCGATATCAAAGCCTTGTGTTTTCAATGTGCGGAACAGTTGCTCGATGGCCCAGCGGCGGCGGTAAAGCTCAACCACGGCCCATGCCTCGGCCTCGTCGCGCACCGGGCGCGTGGTCAACAGCCGCCAGTGGATCGGCGCTACCCCCTCGGGTGGGTCAACTTCGCACACGTCGATCACACGCATTTCCACCGCATCGGGCAAACCGGCCCCATGGCTTCGGCCAGGCCGAGCCAGCGTCATCGCGGCAAAGCGCAAGGCGAGGCTCGCAGTGCGGGCACGCCGACCGGGGGCAGCGGGCACATCAAGCTGCGCCCGCCCCACAGATGGCAGTGCATCAAGCGCGGCGAACAGCTTGCCACCGTCGGCAAGGCTGCGGTCCTGCGCCGCACGGATCAGCAGATCGATGCCTTGCGGACGCAGCGCAAAGGCCTCGTAAATGTCGCTTTCACGGTCGGCGATGATGGTGATCCGACCGGCACCCGCACAGACCGAAGCCGCCTGTTCAGCACCTTCAAGCCAGCGAAAGCTCTCTTTCTCTTCAATCGGGAGCGTGCGCCGTTCCGCCTTTCGCCCTGACGTGCGCCGCAAAAAACAGCCATCCACCAGCCCAAGGATGGCCCCATCGGCTTCATCCAGCGCAATCGCGGCGTGCAGGTAATCACCGCCTCCGCCGGCAGATCGTACCACCGTTGTGTCCTGGATCACCAATACATCCCGGCCAACACAGCGCCGGGACGTTCGCGCCGCCGCCGCCATCACCATCTCGCCGACGCTCACCGCGCAATTGCGCAGAAATCGGGTGATACGTATCTCACCTGCCCGATTGCCGCCAAGCCGCCGCACGCAAAGTCCGCGACCGCCATGCTCCATAAGGCGACCCAGCAAATAGGCCCCCCTTTTTCCAGCCGGCGATCACCAAAACGACCCAGACCGATATCCATCTCGTCCTCCTGATATCTCAGAACTACGAATCAGACATCTGCAACCTTCGCAACCACGATGTGTGAATGCCGTAGCCCCTGAGGGGGAGGGGCTTTTTGATTCGGGGCATTCACGGATCACGACGGCGCTATTCCGCCAGTGCCTTGAACTGGCCGAACGTGTGCGTGCCGCGCGCGTTCTGGGGCAGCGCCAGTTCGCCGTTGGCCACTTTTTCGCGCAGATAGCGATAGGTTTGCAGCGCCATCGACCACATGTGATCGCCCGCCTGCTGCTCGTTCTGTTGATGTTCGCCGCCACGGCCCGGGCGGGACAGTTCACCGCCCTGGTCGCGTTCGGCGACAG
>CAIKKO010000474.1 GCA_903828025.1 uncultured Sphingomonadales bacterium | reverse complement strand
TCGATCCTGCTGATCGACTTTGCGATCGAGGAAATGGCCAAAGGCACGCCCAAGCTTGATGCGATCATCGAGGCGGGACACAAGCGGGCGCAGCCGATCGTGATGACCACGGTGGCGATGATCGCCGGCATGGTGCCGACGGCAGTGTCGCTCGGCGGCGATGCCGGTTGGCGTGCGCCGATGGGCATCGTGGTGATCGGCGGGCTGGCGCTTTCGACCATGCTCACACTGCTGCTCGTCCCGGCCGGCTTCAGTTTGGCGGACGGGCTCGAAAAGCGGGTCGGCCCGTGGATCGGTCGGCGCGTCCTGTCGTACGACCCGCATGAGGCAGCCCGTGAGCAGCGCGCCTTTACATCGGGCGAGGCTTTCCCGGCCGAGTGACTGCGCTGCAAGCCGCATTGACTGCAAGGACCGGGCGCCTCGTCGATCCGGCCCGCCGGATGCGGCTCATCGCGACGATCCTGCTGCTGCTCATGGCGGCGCTGTTCCTCGCCGCGCGCCAGCTTGAGGCGCAGAACGCCGGCTGGGGCTACCTGCGCGCTTTTGCCGAAGCCGCGATGGTTGGCGGTCTGGCGGACTGGTTCGCGGTCACCGCGCTGTTTCGCCATCCGCTGGGCCTGCCGATCCCGCACACCGCGATCATTCCGGAGAACAAGGACCGTATCGCCGATACGATGGCCGCGTTCCTCAAGGCCAATTTCCTCACTCCGCAGGTTGTCGCGCGGCGGCTGCAAGGGCTCAACGTTGCCAGTGCGGCGGGGCAATACCTTGCCAATCCGCGCACGGGGGAGAGCCGCTTGGGCAGCGGCGCGGCGAGCCTGATTGCCGATGTGCTGGAATCGCTCGATCAGGAAAAGCTCGGCGGGCTGGCCAAGACCGCGCTGCGCACGCGGATCGAGCGGCTGGCGCTGGCCCCCCTGCTTGGCAACCTGCTCACCGCGATGATTGCCGAGGGGCGGCACATGCCACTGATCGAAAGCCTGATCCGACGGTCCGCCGAAACGCTCGAGGCCAACGAGGGACTGGTCCGAGCCATCATTCACGACCGGGCGAACACACTGATGCGCTGGACCGGGCTGGACGAGCGGCTCGCCAATGGCATCCTCGATGGGCTCTACAAGCTGCTCGCCGAGACGGTGGTGATCGAGGACCATCCGCTGCGCCGCAAGATCGAGGAAAGCCTCGCATCGCTGGCCGATGCGCTCGTCCACGATCCGGCGATGCACGCGCGGGTTGAGGCGATGAAGCGCGATGTGCTGGCGAACCCGGCCTTTGCGGCATGGCTCGACGGGTTGTGGGAGCGCGGCCGCGCCCAGTTGCTGCGTGCCGTGCGCGGCGGCGGCGATGCCGGAGGCCAGATCGGCGCTTCGCTGGCCGAACTGGGCCGCGCATTGCAGCACGACGGGCGGCTGCAAGTACTGGTCAACCGCTTCTCGCGGCGCACGCTCGTGGGTGTCGCCACCCGCTACGGCGGCGAGATCGTGCGGCTGGTGTCCGAAACGGTGCGCCGCTGGGATGCGCGCACCGTGACCGACCGGATCGAGGGGGCGGTCGGGCGCGACCTGCAGTTCATCCGGATCAACGGCACGCTGGTCGGCGGGCTTGTCGGCGTGGCGATCCACGCGGTAGACGTTCTGCTGTGAACGCGCCCGTCTTCTCGACCGAACGCCTCGATCTGTGGCGCCCTGCTGCGCGGGACCATGCCGCGCTGATCGCACTTCTCGGCGATGATGAAGTGCGCCGCCACCTCGGCAGCCGCCCGACCGATGCGGCCGAGGAGTTCAACCGGCTGTGCCGCAACGCCGGGTCGTGGGCGCTCTATGGCTATGGCACGTTCGTGTGCCGCGCGCGGGGGACGGACGACGTCGTCGGCATCTGCGGCGTGTTTCATTCGTGGCGCGGCTTCGCGCAGGGTCTGGACGATACGCCGGAGATCGGCTGGATCTTCGCGCGCCGGATCTGGGGGCAGGGCATCGCCAGCGAAGCCGCGCGCGGCGCGCTCGCGTGGTTCGATGCGGCCTTTCCGGGCCACCGCGTGGCCTGCATGATCAATGATACGAACCTGCCCTCGCTCGCGGTCGCAGCGAAGCTCGGCTTCGTGCGTTACGGCGAGCATGCCGATGACGATGGGAAGCTGATCCTGCTCGAACGCTGCTAACCGACGAACGCGCGTTCGATCACGAATTCGCCCGGATGCGCGTTCGATCCTTCGGCAAAGCCCGCAGCCTCAAGCATATGGGCGATTTCCTTGATCATCGTCATCGAGCCGCAGAGCATCACGCGGTCCTGCGTGTGATCGAAGTGCTTGGGATCGCCGAGCGGACCCTGAAACATCGTGCCATCCAGCATCAGGCCTTCGATGCGATGGTTCGTGTGAAACGGCTCGCGCGTGACCGTGGGGATATACGTCAGCCGCTCCGCTGCCATCTCGCTCACCAGCGGATCATCCGCGAGCCGGGCTTCCAGCATGTCGCGATAGGCCAGATCCGAAACGCTGCGCACCGAGTGGACCACGGCGATCTGCTCGAACCGGTCATAGATATCGGGATCGCGGATCAGCGACATCCATGGCGCGAGGCCGGTGCCGGTGCCGAGCAGGAACAACCGCCGACCGGGGAGCAGCGCATCGGCCACCAGCGTGCCGGTCGGCTTGCGGCCCAGGTAGATGTGGTCGCCCGGAACGATCTTCTGCAGCCGCGACGTCAGCGGCCCGTCCGGCACCTTGATCGAGAGGAATTCCAGCACGTCGTCATAGGCCGGTGAGGCCATCGAATAGGCGCGGAGCAGCGGCTTGCCATTGTCGCCCATCAGCCCGATCATCACGAATTCGCCCGAACGGAAGCGGAAGCTGGCCGGGCGGGTGATCGTGAACGAGAACAGGAATTCGTTCCAATGCCGGACCGAGACGACGGTCTCGACCGACAGGTTGGAGGTGGGTTCAAGGGGAATTTGGCCGGGCATTGCACCGCCCTCTTGTTGCACGCCGCAGCGCTTCGGGATAAATGACAATCTCGATTGACACTTGATCTGTCAAACAGAATTAACACTCTGCCTTAAAAGGCAGCATTTTCAATCGTGCACTATTGGCCGGCGGGATCAGATACGAACGCAGGTCCGGCGGCATCGCTGGCAAACCGCCAGGCGGAGAGATAGGCCAGCTTCACGATCTTGGTCATCTTCGCAGTGTTGATCTTGTCCGCCGTATCGGTGGTGTGGTGGTAATCGGGATGGAAGCCCGTGAAAAACCACATCGCGGGCACATCGTTCAACACGAACGGGAACTGGTCGCTGCGGAAAAACACGTTGAGCGCGTTCTCGTGGTCGAACCGGTCATCGAGATCGAGCCCCACGCTGCGGTTGGCGGCGCGCACCGTGCGGTCGAAATCCGGGCTGTAGCTCGCGCCGATCAGGTTGAGGCGGTTGGTCGTGTCCTTGGGGATCTCGATCAGCCCGGTGGTCTGGTCGCTCGGCGCCTCGTTGCGGCCGATCATGTCGAAATTGATCAGTGCGCGCGTGGTGGCGAGCGGGCGCAGCGGGTGCATCGCCATGTAGTAGCTGCCGAGCAGCCCGCGCTCCTCTGCCGCGAACACGGTGAACAGGATCGAGCGCTTGGGCCGCACCGGGTTGGCCATGAACGCCCGGGCCAGCGCGACCACACCGACGGTGCCCGAGCCGTTGTCATCCGCCCCATGCCAGATTTCCGCGCCCCCCGCTCCCGGCGTGCTGCCATCGTGATCGTGGTGCGCGCTGATGATCACCGTCTCGGCGGCCAGCGTCGGATCGGAGCCGGGCAGCAGGCCGACCACATTGGCCGACATTCCGCGCGAACGCTGGGTGTTTTCCAGATGCAGCGACACGGTCGTATCGGCGAGCGCGCGCGATTGCGGCGCGAAGTCCTTGTCGATCGCGGCCTGCAGCGCCTGCGGGGTCATGCCCGCTTTCGCCAGCAGTTGCGCGGCGACGGGATCGGATACGGTGAGCACCGGGATGTGCAAGGCGTCATCGCTCAGCGCCTGGCTCGGCAGCGGGGGTACGCGCTTGGTGCTGCCGCCGATGCGGTTGTAGCGCTCGAGGTTCGAGGGGTGCTTGCGGTTCGGCTCGGCCATCACGATCACCGCCAGCGCGCCGTGGGCCTGTGCATTCAGCGCCTTGACCCGGCCCGTGGCATAGCGGGTGTTGCCGGTGCCGCTGAAGCGGGATTTGGGATCGTTTTCCTGCGGCTCATGCTCGAACACCAGCACGACTTTGCCCGTGGCATCGAGGCCCTTGTAATCGTCATAGCCCATGCCGGGCGCGGTGATTCCGAAGCCGGCGAAGGCGAGCGGGGCGGTGATGTCCACATCGTCGCGGTAGCCGCCGACGATGTCGGGCGATTTCCAGCTCTGGTCGGCGCTGCCCAGATGCAAGGTCAGCCCGCTGGCGGCGGCGTTGCCGCGATATTCGATCAGCGGCACGCTCTGGAAATAGCTCGGCTGACCTTTGGCGTCGGTGGCTGCAGGCTTGAGCCCGGCCTTGGCGAATTCGGCGGCAATCCATTCCACTGCGGCATCATCGCCCGGCTGGAGCGACATGCGGCCCTGCAGCGCATCGGAGGCGATGAAGACCACGTCCGCCCGCAAGTCCGCCTCGCGGATGCGCTCATACCCGGTGGCCTGCGCAGCGGGCACGGGAGCCAGCTTTGGCCCCTCCGCCTGCGCCGTACCCACCGCCAGAACCCACAGAGCCGTGCCCAATACCACCTTGCGCATATGCCGTTCCCCCTTGAACCGGCAGCATGGTGCGCCAGCTGCGGGAGCTTGTCCACCCGCCCGCAAGGCGTTCAGCCGAGCGCTGTCTCGGGGACCAAGCGGCCTCCGGCAGGCAAGCGCCACCGCCCTTGGAAGCCGATTGTTGACTTTCTTGGGAGTGGGTATCATATATCTCAAATGAGATACAGGAGTGCAGCATGAATGCCCCCAGTTCCATGCTCCATGTCCGGCTGGACAACGAGCTGAAGGCCAAGGCCACCGAAGCGCTCGCCGCCATGGGTCTTTCCGCGTCCGATGCCGTGCGCCTGCTGTTCCATCGCATCGCGGCCGACCAGGCCTTCCCGCTCGAACTCAAAGTGCCCAACGCCGAAACCCGCGCCGCCATGGCCGAAGCGCAGGCCCTGATCGCCAGTGGCCAAGCCCGCTTCACCGATGCCGAAACGCTGATCGCCGATCTTGAAAAAGACGCCGGACTCTAAGCGCACCACGCCGCCGCGCCGGGCCGACTACGCCAAGTCCTTCGCCAAGGACTGGCAACGCCTCTCCCGCTCTGGCCGCTACGACATGACCCGCCTCAAACAGGTCATGCTCCTCCTCATCGCTGCCGACACCTCCCTTGGCCCCGAATGGCGCGATCACGCGCTCATAGGCGAATGGTCCGGATACCGCGAGTGCCACGTCGGCGGCGATTTCCTGCTGATCTATCTGCTGGATGCCGACGCAGGCCCCGCCGGAACCGTGGTATTCGTGCGC
>CAIKKO010000473.1 GCA_903828025.1 uncultured Sphingomonadales bacterium | reverse complement strand
CCGCTGCTCGGCCGCCTCGCGCTGCGCGGTCAGCGCGGCAATGTGCTGGCCCTGCGTGGCGGCGTCCTGCCGCCGGTCGAACAGCGTATCACGCGCGGCGACGTGCGCGGCGGCGGCGGCGTGCTGGGCCTCCTGCGCCGCACGCGCGGCGGTCTGCGCCTCGGTAACGGCGGCATCGGCACGGCTGGCGGAGGCCCGCGCGGCTTCGGCGGCGCTTGCGGCATCGCGCCAGCGCGCAAAGATCAGCCGCGCTTCGGCCACCCGGATGCGCTCGCTCAGCGCCTTGTAGCGTTCGGCGGCGCGCGCCTGCCGCCGCAACGAGCCGACCTGGCTTTCGAGCGAGACAAGCAGGTCATCGAGCCGGGCAAGGTTGGTTTCGGTCGCGCGCAGCTTGGCTTCGGCATCGCGCCGCCGCACGTGGAGCCCGGCAATGCCTGCCGCTTCTTCCAGCATGGCGCGGCGCTCGGCGGGGCGCGCAGCGATGACGGCGGCGATGCGGCCCTGGCTGACGAGCGCGGGGCTATGCGCGCCGGTCGCGGCATCGGCGAACACGAGCGCGACATCCTTGGCGCGCACATCGCGCCCGTTGACCCGGTAGGCCGAGCCCGCGCCGCGCTCGATCCGGCGGACGACTTCGAGTTCGCCGCCATACGTGCCCGAAGGGTCGGTCTGGGCGGTGAGCATGACTTCGGCAAAATCGCGCGCCGGGCGGCTGGCGGTGCCGGCGAAGATCACGTCGTCCATCCCGCCTCCGCGCATCGAACGGGCCGAGCCTTCGCCCATGACCCAGCGGATCGCTTCCAGAAGGTTCGACTTGCCGCAGCCGTTGGGCCCAACCACGCCGGTCAGGCCGGGTTCGATGCGCAGTTCGGCTGGCTCGACGAAGCTTTTGAAGCCCGAAAGCTTGAGCCGCGTGAACTGCATCGGCACGCGCTCGGCGGTCATGCCAGCCGGTCCTCGTCCCGATGCTGCTCGCCCCCGCGCCGCATGGGTGTGATCAGGCGCGCCGGATCAACGCGCGCCCGCCTGCTGGAGAAGGGGTTCAAGGCTCTCCCATGTCGCGACTTCCACGTTGCGGCCATTGACGATGAACGTCGGGGTACCGGTAACGTTGTAGGTTTCGGAGGCCTTTTGCGTGCTGTCGACCAGCTTGGACGCGGTTTCCGGCTTGGCGAGGCACTGCGCGGCCTGATCCTTGGCGATCCCGCGCGCGGCAAAGAAGTCGGTCAGCCCGCCGCGCTCGCCGATGGCCTTGAACATTTCGGCTGGCGGCAGGTTCGCGGCCTGAAGCTGCGGGCCGACGGGCTTCAGCTGATCGAAAATCGCCACTTGGTTGGCGAACACCTGCTCGGTCAACCCGAAGAAGCTCTCCGGCGTGCCGCAGCGCACTAGCATGGCCATGGTCGTATCGTAAGGATCGCGCACGAAGTTGCGGAATTCGAGGCTGACCGTGCCTTTGGCGACATATTCGTCGCGCAGATGCGGGAAGCCCTTCTCGGCAAATTCAGCGCAGTGCGGGCAGGTGAGCGAGGCGAATTCGATGATCTTGACCGGCGCATTGGGGTTGCCCATCAAATAGCCGCCGTCGGGCGTGATGGAAACCACATCGGCCCAGGCCTTGCCCGCTGGCGGCGCGACTTTGGCCGCCGGGGCTGCCGTGGTGAGCGCGGCGGCATCGTTCTTCTTGCCGCAACCAGCCAGCCCGAGCGCAAGCGGCACGGCAATCAGGGCGAGGAGAAGGCGGCCGGGCAGAGTTCGGGCCGGAAGGGAGCGGAAAAGGGCCATGGCGGTCGGTTCGCTTTGTAGCTGGAAGGGCGGGGTATGCTCCGTGCTAGCCCAACACCTGCCCCGATTGAAGAGGCAGCGGGTGGACTGGCCGGGGATTGCAGGATCAGCGCAGGCGCGCGTCGATCTGGGGCTTGAGCGTGGCCCAGCTGTAGGTCCCGCTCAGCGGCACGCCGTCGAGCAGGAAGCTGGGGGTTCCGGTGACGAAATCCTTCTCGGCGGCTTCCTTGGTGTTCTTTGCCAGCCGGTCCGCCAGAGGGCGATCAGCCAGGCAGCGGTCGATCGCCGGCCGGTCATAACCGCGCGCCTCCATCAACGCATAGAGCCCGAGATCGCTGGCAATGGCGCGGGTGCGCGCGGCGAAATCGGGATTGGCCCAGCGCGCGCGCTGCGCATCGCTCAAGGTCATCGCGGGGGCGATCCAGGTCGACTGATGGCGCAGAAATGCGCTGTGGTTGCCGAAGAACTTGTCGGGCGGGCCGCAATGCGTGAGCAGCGCCACGGTCAGGTCCACCGGATCGCGCACAAAGCTGCGCACTTCGATCGAGCCCTTGCCCGGCGCGATGAAGCCGATGCGCAACTGGGCATCCGATTCCTGCTCGAAATGGGCGCAGTGCGGACAGGTGTAGCTGATATATTCGACCAGCTTGATCGGGGCATTGGGATTGCCCAGCAAATGGCTGTCGAGCGCGGTGCGCGAGACGACCGCGTTCCAGTTGGTCTTCGCGCCAGCCGCCGCCGTGTTGGCCGCGGCCGGGAGGGTTGGCCGGGCCGCTGCGGAGAGCGCGGCCACGCCGCACAGGATAGCCATGATCAGGCCGAACGCTTTGAGCATTTTGCGCATTGTTATCCCTGTTTCCCGCCCTGATTGTCGTTCACGTCACCCAGACTGCGCGCCAGCGATTCCAGCACGGTGCGCAGTTCGGCGTCCCCGATATCGCGCAAGCTGTCGCCGAGTTCCATCGGAATCGGCTTGAGCGATGGCGGTGCAGTTCTGCCTTTTCGCGACGGATCGCTAGCCGCCGGTGCCTGAACCTCGCCTTGCCGCAGCTTGACCCGCGCCACGGCGCTATAGCCGAAAAAGCGGTTCACGCGCTCGATGATTTCGGGGATCACGTGCTGGATCAGCGGGGCATGCGCTGGGGTGACGACCAGCTGGAGAATGCCTTCCGACTTTTCGCCGAGCGGGAAGCGGATCGATTCGGGCGCGCAGTGCCGCGCATGCGCCGCGCCGACAATCTCGGGCCAGCGCGATACGACCGAGCTCTGCACGAAGCCGAAGCGGCGGAACGCGGTGCGGCCGATGGTGGGCATGAGATCGGCAATTGCCCGTGCTTCGCCCCCGCGCGGGCGCTCATAGGTGCGCGCGGCGGGAGGGGCTTTGGCCTTGGGGGCAGAAGAGGGCGGATCACGTTCCATCTTGCGCGCCGCCATGCCATAGCCGCGCGGTGCAGACCAGTGGTGAACCCCCCGTTGCAACCCCCCCCGTTGCAACAATCGCGAGCGCATTGCTCGGCTGGTATGATGTCAATGCGCGCCGCCTGCCGTGGCGCCACCTGCCGCACGATCCCCCCGCCGACCCTTACCGCGTGTGGCTTTCGGAGGTCATGCTCCAGCAGACCACGGTGGCGGCGGTGCGCGCCTATTACGCGAAATTCCTGGCGCTTTGGCCCACAGTGGAAGCGCTGGCGGCAGCGGAGGATGCCGATGTCATGGCGGCGTGGGCGGGGCTGGGTTATTATGCCCGCGCGCGCAATCTGCTTGCCTGCGCGCGCGAAGTGGCTCGGCTCGG
>CAIKKO010000472.1 GCA_903828025.1 uncultured Sphingomonadales bacterium | reverse complement strand
GACTCTTTTTGTGCTGGTTGAATAAAATAAATTTCTTTTGTTTTCTTCTTCATCCATTCGGCGATGGCTTTTTTACGCAAGGCTAACGCCGGTGCGCTGTAGTCGTAGGTAATGACTTCGGTTCCGGCATGAAATCCATGCGTTTCCAAGATGCGGTTAGCTTTGAACGCCGATGCCAACACAAACGCACGATCGATGCCGCCCTTGTATTTCAAGTGCGGAATGTCCACGTCGCTTTCGCTGTTGAAGACGAACACCTTCTTCGGCGCGCCCACTTTGTCGGGCGTACTGCGCAAGAAATTGAGGATGCGATCCAGCTGTGCGTCTTGGGTCGGTGGTGCTCCGAATACATCGGATAAGGCCTTCACCCATTCAGCGGTGTCGCCGTAATAGGCATAACAATGCCGCTTGGCGCGCCGAACTTCCTTCGGCCAGTTGACGATTTTCATGCCCCCGGCAAGGCCTTCGGAAATAGCGTTCCAACCGTAGCCGAATTGGGCGGTGAGGTTCAGCTTCTGGCCGGTCGGCTCCAGGAATAGCGGCGTATAATCGTCGTGGACGTTATCCGCGCTGCGCTTCGGGATCACCAGTTCCTTGGTGCCCTGCTGGGGCACGCCGAACTTGGGCTTTCCAAGCTTTTCCCAGGCGCGGCGATTTACCAGCAGACACTGGTCGTGCATGTAGAAGTACCCGCCGCGATCCATGATGTGGCCCATCATGTACTCGCACTGATCCAGCGCATCATTCAAATCGCGCGACAGTTGGTCGTAGCCGTAAAAGATGTGACCGCAATTCTGGATCAGGCAGAAATCTTTGGTGCCCGCCGCCAAAGCCGCGCCCAGATTTTGCGCGAAGACAATGTCTTGAATCGGCACGTTGAGCGAAAACACCGTGAAGAACGATGTCAGCTCCGCCATGCGCACATCGATGTCGTGCACGTTCTTGGCTAGGCCGGAATGGGCGTCGAACGTGGGCAAGTTCACAAGCGCGAAATCCGTGCGCTCACGCACGGTCTTTTGCTTACCGCCATCCACATAAAAAACCATCAACCGGTTCCTAGCTCGATTTGGCCGGAGTGTGAATCATTCAGAGGCAACTTGCCAGCGGCCCCAAGCGTGCGGCCCGCCCCACAATGATTTCCGATCGCGCTTGTACGTAGGGGCCCGGCTTGGAGGGGGACCATTTGAGCGGGCTCGGCAGAACAGCAGCCAGGAGGGCCGCCTCGTGCTGGGTTACAGCGCCCGCACTTTTGTGAAAGTGGTACTTTGCCGCAGCCTCAACGCCGTAAACCCCAGGGCCCCATTCGACCACGTTCAAATAGACCTCGATGATGCGCTTTTTGTCCCAGAGTGCTTCGAGGTAAACAGTCAGCCAGGCTTCGAGGCCTTTGCGGAGCCAGCTGCGGTCCGGCCACAGGAACACGTTTTTAACGGTCTGTTGGCTGATGGTGCTGCCGCCGCGCAAGGTCTTGCCGTCGTCGTCTTGCAGATAGCGGTCCCAAGCCTTTTCCAGCGCGTCGGCATCGAAGCCGCTGTGCATACAGAAAGCTTCGTCCTCGGCCGTCATGACCGAACGCACCACGGCCGGTGCAATGTGCGACAGGGACACCCACTGATGCTCGCGCTTACCGCCCCGAATCAGCATGAGCGGCGTCACGGGCGGCGGAACGAATTTATACAAAAACATTAGCCCTGCTGGGGCGAGCAGCACCACCAGCAGGGCGTAGATTAGGTAGCGCGCAAGGCGTTTGCGCATAGAGAGGGTCTTCTGTGGCCTTAGTGGTGCCCCTCGACGGGCTTTCCATCGGCGGTGTGGTAAATCTCGCTCCCGCTTTTCTTGAACTCCTGCGACATCTCCGCCATGCCTTTTTCAGCGTACTCGCGCACTTCCTGGCTGATCTTCATGGAGCAGAATTTCGGCCCGCACATAGAGCAGAAGTGCGCGACTTTGGCGCCTTCGGCCGGCAGTGTTTCATCGTGGAAGTGTTCAGCGGTTTCAGGATCGAGACTGAGATTGAACTGATCGCGCCAACGGAATTCGAAGCGCGCACGTGACAAAGCATTGTCGCGCAATTGTGCGCCAGGATGACCTTTTGCGAGGTCCGCCGCATGTGCCGCGATCTTGTAAGTGATCACGCCCGTTTTCACGTCGTCGCGGTCGGGCAGGCCCAAGTGTTCCTTCGGCGTCACGTAGCACAGCATCGCCGTGCCAAACCAACCGATCATCGCCGCGCCAATGCCGCTGGTGATGTGGTCGTAGCCCGGCGCGATGTCGGTGGTGAGTGGTCCCAGCGTGTAGAAGGGCGCTTCGCCGCACACTTCCAGCTGCTTATCCATGTTCTCTTTGATCTTATGCATAGGCACGTGGCCCGGGCCTTCGATCATGGTTTGCACGTCGTGCTTCCACGCGATCTTGGTGAGCTCTCCGAGTGTTTCCAATTCGCCGAACTGCGCGGCGTCGTTGGCGTCGGCGATGGAGCCGGGGCGCAGACCGTCGCCCAATGAGAACGACACGTCATAGGCCTTCATGATCTCGCAGATATCTTCAAAGTGCGTGTAGAGGAAGTTCTCCTTGTGATGCGAGAGGCACCACTTGGCCATGATCGAACCGCCGCGGCTGACAATGCCGGTCATGCGTTTGGCGGTGAGCGGGACGAAGCGGAGGAGGACTCCGGCATGGATCGTGAAGTAGTCGACACCCTGCTCGGCCTGCTCGATCAAGGTGTCTCGGAAGATCTCCCAGGTGAGGTCCTCGGCCTTGCCGTTCACCTTCTCGAGCGCCTGATAGATCGGGACGGTGCCGATCGGAACGGGGGAGTTGCGCAGGATCCACTCGCGGGTGGCATGGATGTTCTTGCCCGTGGAAAGATCCATCACGGTGTCGGCTCCCCACTTCGTGGCCCAACGCATCTTCTCGACCTCTTCCTCGATCGAGGAAGCCACGGCGGAATTGCCAATGTTGGCATTGATCTTCACTAGGAAGTTGCGGCCGATGATCATCGGCTCGAGTTCGGGGTGATTGATATTCGCAGGGATGATGGCGCGTCCTGCAGCGACCTCGGAGCGGACGAACTCCGCCGTAATCTCGTTGGGGATACGCTGCGGGAAGCGGCCGAAGATCGAGGGAGTGTAGGGACTCGCGGGGCGTTGACCGGAACCGGCATGCTGCTTATCGAGTTCGTTGCGGACGATGTCCTTGTCGAGTTCCGCAAGCTTGGTTTGCTGGGCTCGGCCCATGTTCTCTCGGATGGCGATGAACTCCATCTCGGGGGTGATGATGCCCTGACGTGCATACCAGAGCTGGGTGACAGGATGGCCAGCAGAAGCACGGAGAGGCTTGCGCTTGCTTCCCTTGAGCCCGGGGAACTCAATCAGGCGATTCCGCTCGGAGGTGCTGGCATACTCGGCATGCTTGCCGGAGAGGTAGCCGTTGTCCATGGGTTGAACCTCGCGGCCCTCATAGGAAGCGACATCGTTGCGCTTCTCGATCCAGCTCTGACGGAGTGCAGGAAGTCCTTCCGAGGAATCACCATCGAATCCGGG
>CAIKKO010000471.1 GCA_903828025.1 uncultured Sphingomonadales bacterium | reverse complement strand
GCTGCTTTCATCAACGGTACCGGCACCAACCAGCCCAAGGGCTTCCTGACCGGCACCACCGCCGCACAGAACGATGCGGCGCGCGCGTTCGGCACGCTGCAGCACATCGTTTCGGGCAATGCCACCGCGTTTGATACGGCACCCGAATCCAAGCTGATCGACCTGGTATTCTCGATGAAGGCCGCGCTGCGCCAGGGCGCGGTGTGGATGATGAACTCGGCCACGCTGGCTGCGGTGCGCAAGTTCAAGTCTGCCGACGGTTCGTTCCTGTGGCAGGCGGGCATCGTCGACGGCCAGCCGAGCCGCCTGCTCGGCTATCCGGTGATCGAGGCCGAAGATATGCCCGATATCGGCGCGGGCAACTTCCCGATTGCGTTCGGCAACTTCAAGGCCGGCTACCTGATCGCGGAACGCACCGCGACGACGATCCTGCGCGATCCCTACACCAACAAGCCCTATGTGCAGTTCTACGCGACGCGCCGGGTTGGCGGGCAGGTGCTCGACAGCGACGCGATCAAGCTGCTCAAGATCTCGACCTGATCGGGATCGGGCGGGTGTGTTCTCCCCTGACGCACCCGCCCCGCGCGCCCGCAGCGGCTCCCCTCACGCTGCGGGCGCGCCCCTTTTTTTCGCCGACGAATCCCCCCTCCCCAGAACACCGGAGATTGCCATGAAGCGGGCAATAATCGCGCCGCCGACGCTGGCACCGACGGCGCTGGCCGAACTCAAGGCCTGGCTCGGCATCAGCACGTCGCGCGATGACGCGGAGCTTACGGGCCTGATCAGGACCGCGCTCGAGCTGTGTGAAGGCTTTATCGGCGTGATGCCGCTGGCATCGGGCTGCGAAGAAGTGCTGCAGGCCTGCGGCGCGTGGCAGATGCTGGCGACCCGGCCCGTGCAGGCCATCACTGGCGTATCGGCGATCGCTGCAGACGGCACGCGGACAACCCTGTCCGCCACGGACTATGACATCGACATCGCTGCCGATGGCGGCGGACTTGTGCGCCTGACCCGGCCGCTCGACCAGACCCGCATGGCGGTGCGGTTTACCGCAGGGCTGGCGGAAAGCTGGGACACGTTGCCCGATGCGATCCAGCAAGGCCTTGTGCGCTGGGCCGCCTATCAGCACCGCGCGCGGGATGATGACAAGGCGCTGGCAGGCCCGCCAGCCGCAGTGGCCGCGCTGTGGCGGCCATGGCGGCGGATGCGGCTGACATGATCGGCGCAACCAGCAATTTCGCCGAGCTGCAGCAGCGGCTGCTCGATGCAGCGCGCAGTTTGGCCGAAGCGCGCGCTGCGCAGCGAGCAGCGCAAGACAACACGGCGAATTGGCGCTCGGCGCAGTGGCTTTGGCCAAAACTGGGACAGGAGTGAGCGATGGAACTGGCTTTTCGCGCCGTGCTGCTGGCCTGGCTGGCGGCAGACAGCACACTCTCCGGCGGGCTGAACGCGATTGTCGAGGAAGCGCCGCTGCGCACGGCGCTGCCGTGGCTGGCGCTGACCGCCAGCGCGAGCACCGATTGGAGCACCAAAAGCGAGCGCGGACGCGAGATCCGCGTCGCGCTGGAGCTCAACTATCGCGGCAATGAGCAGCTGGCGGGATCGGGGCTGATTTCGGCCATCGAAGCCCGGATGGAGAGCTTGCCCGCCGATCAGAGCGCAGCGGGATTCCAGATCGCCAGCGTGACATTCGTCAAGGCCCGCGCGGAACAACGCGGCGAGGCGCTGCGCGCCTTGGTGCTCGAATACCGGGCCCGCGTGCTCGCGGTCTGACGCGCAAGCTTTTGCCGCACTTTTTGTAACGATCCCGTTTCCTCTCAATCAGGAGAACCAAGATGGCTGCCCAAAAGGGAAGCGCCTTTCTGCTCAAGATCAGCGATGGTGCCGCGACACCGACCTACAACACCGTGGCCGGTCTGCGCACGACGCAAATGTCGATCAACGGCGAGCTCGTGGTGGTGACGAGCAAGGATTCGGGCGGCTGGCGCGAGCTGCTGTCGGGCGCGGGGACGCGGTCTGTCAGCGTGAGCGCTGCGGGGATTTTCCTCGGCAGCGCCGCCGAAGGCCAGGTGCGCGGCAATGTGCTGGCCGGCACGATCACCGACTATGAGCTTTCGTTCGAGGGCGGCGAGAAAATGCGCGGCAAGTTCCTGGTGCAGCGGCTCGACTATTCCGGCGATTTCAACGGCGAGCGCAACTACACCATGACGCTCGAAAGCTCGGGCGCGGTGGCACAGGTATGAGCGGCGCTCCCGAGGCCTCGGCCGCGGCCAACCCCTATCGCGGCGAAGTTGGCTTGCTTCTGGGTGATATTGCCCACGTGCTGCGGCCGACTTTTTCCGCGCTGGTTGCGGCGGAGGACGAGCTGGGTCCGCTGTTCGCGCTGGTCGAACGGGCCAGCGGCGGCGAACTCAAGCTGGGCGAAATGGTGGCGCTGTTCTGGCACTGCCTCGCCGAACCGGGCACCCAGAGCCGGGAAGCCTTTGCCGAAGCCGTCACCAGCGCGGGGCTTGCCGCTTGCGCACCGGCGCTGCGCAGCTTGCTCGTACAGGTGCTGAAAGGCGGCGGATGAGCGAGCGCTTCGGCGAAGCGGCGGCGCGGCTTGCGGGCCAGGCGGCGCTGCTGATCGGCTGGACACCGGACACCTTCTGGGCAGCGACGCCCGAGGAGCTGGCGTCCATCGTGACAGCCGCCGCGCCGCCGCCTGCCGATGGCATCGACCGGACCACAATCACCGCGATGATGGAGCGCGACGCCCATGAATAGTCTCAGTTCGCTTGTCGTCGATGTGCGCGCCAGCACCGACGGGTTTGCCGCCGACATCGGCCAGATGCGCAGCAGCTTCGATTCCATTCTGGTCGATGGCTTCAGCAAAGGCGGCGATGTGCTTGAGCGCGGCCTGCTGGGCGCGATCCGTCGCGGCAGTCTCGGGTTCGAGGATCTGCGCCGCACGAGCCTGCGGGTGATCGACGATATCGCGGCGCAGGCCCTGCGCGGCGGGCTGGGCTCGATTGGTATCGGCGGTTCGGGCGGCGGCGGGATCGGCGGGGGCATCCTGGGACTGGGCAGTCTGATTGGATCGATCTTTGGCCTGCCGGGGCGCGCGACCGGCGGCCCGGTTGCACCCGGCAGGCCCTATCTGGTCGGCGAGCGCGGACCTGAGCTCTTCGTGCCAACCTCGGCGGGACAAGTCGATGCGGGCGGGGGCAACGGCGGCGGCCGCTCGGTGAACGTCTCGATCCGGGTGGTCGCCCCCGAAGGCAGCAGCAGCCCGGAAAGCCTGCGCCGGTCGAGCCGCCAGGTGGCTCAGGCCGTACGCCGCGCGCTGAGCGAATACTGAAGGGACTGTTGCATGAGCTATTGGCTGGCCAAGCGCCGCACGGTGCAGGCGACCGATACGATCCAGCGCTTCGATCCGCGCTTCTGGACCGTCGATTTCCCGCGCCCGGCGATGGCGTCGGTCGTGACGACCGCACCCGATGCCCTGCGGGTCGATGCGGTGTTCCAGAAGGCCAGCGACCTGATCGGCCTGATCTGGGAAAGCGCCGATCGCTGGGATCACCCGCTGCTCGCCTACGATACTGACCGCGACTACGCGCGGCTGACGCTGTCGTTCCGGTGGCGCTCGGGCGGCGTGCTGCCGCTTGATGCGGTCAATGGCCCCACGCTGACGATCGAGGGCCGCGACGGCGCGGGCAATCCGCGCGCATGGTATGTGCGGCTGTGGAACTATGCCGTCGGGACGCCCACCGATGCCGTGGTCACGCTGCCGTTTTCGGCACTTGCGGGCGGGTTCCTCCTGCCCGGTGAAGCGGACCCGGTCTATCCCTCGGACATCGACCGGATGTTCATCTCGCTGGTGGCACCGGGCTATTCATCTGCGAGCTCCACGGCGTTTTCGGCGGCAGTGACCGGCTGGGCCGAACTGTCCGCGATGCGCTGCAGCGGACACAAGCCGATGCTGACGATCGGTGACGTGATGGTCCCGCCGCACGGGATCGGCATCGCGACCGGCTACGACGACGGCTACAACCAGACACCGGCGCGGCTGCTGCGCACGATCCGGGGCCTCGGCTATCGCGGCAGCATCAACCATTACATCGGGATGAGCCATTTCTTCCCGCTGGCCCCGGACGGGGCTGGCGGGTTTGTGGTCGATCCCGCGCTGCCCGCGATGAATGTGGCGGCCGAGCGGTGGCACACCGGATTTCTCTCGGGCGCGGCGGCGATGGGCTACACGGTAATCCTGTCGCAGTCGTACGAGTTGCTCGCCCAGCATTGCCCGGCAGCCTGGCAGCAACGCGCTTGGGATGGCACCCCGGCGCGCACCGGCTGGTCGCCGCCCTCCGCGCTGCTCTC
The DNA here is from genome assembly GCA_903828025.1 of uncultured Sphingomonadales bacterium. GTDB lineage: Bacteria > Pseudomonadota > Alphaproteobacteria > Sphingomonadales > Sphingomonadaceae > Novosphingobium. The sequence goes on along the minus strand of CAIKKO010000471.1, from coordinate 11,947 downwards.
GCCCGCCAATACCGCCGCGATGGGCTGGCTGCGCATGGTGGCGGCTCACCTTGCCGGGCTGCTGACCGATGCCGGGCTGCCGGTGCGCTATCAGGTAGGCGAACCATGGTGGTGGGTGACGGCCGACCGCAAGATCTGCCTCTATGACGATGCGGCCCGCGCTGCGCTGGGCGGCACACCCGCAGAGATCGCCGACCTTGGCGCCAGCTTGACGAGCGCGCAGAAGAGCCTGCTCGATGCCGCCGGCGCGCTGCTGGCGGCATCGACCGCGAGCCTGACCGCTGCGGTGCGGACAGCGGCCGGCAGCGCGACTTGCGAAACGCTGCTGCTGGCGTTTTTGCCCACGGTGCTCGACCCGGCCGTGCCCGAAGCGAGGCGGGCCAACCTCCCCACGGGCTGGGCCTATCCGGCGTTCGACGTGCTCCAGCTCGAGGATTACGACTGGCTGACCGGCGGGTTCGAGGCGCGGCGCACACGCGCTCGGGCTGAGGCGGAGACACGGCTCGGCTATGCCCGCTCGCGGCAGCACTATCTTTCGGGGTTCGTGCTGAACGCCGTCGATGCCGAAACCCAGTGGCCCCTGATCGATGCCGCTGCCACCGATGCCCGGGACATGGGCGTGGCCGAAACGTTTTTCTGGGCGCTGCCGCAAGTGGCGCGCGACGGCTTTACCCGCCTGCCCGATTCCGCCGCCGGTGCGGCCAGCGAGGACGATTTCATGCAGCCTTTCGACGACGTGCTCTTCCCGATCGCGATCGGGCGTTCTGCCTCTGTAACGCCGGAGTTTTCGACCAACGTGACGATCACGGCATCGGGCTTCGAGCGGCGCAACAGCCTTTGGGCCGACGCTCGGCTGCGGTTTGACGTGGGCCCCGGAGTGCGCTCCGAACTCGAACTGGGCGAACTCATCGCCTTTTTTCGCGCGCGGCGCGGACAGGCGCGCGGGTTCCGGCTGCGCGACCCGTCCGACTACAGCTCGAACGCGATGACCGGCGTACCCACGCCGCTCGATCAGGTGATCGGGGTCGGCGACGGTATTGCCGCGCGCTTCCCGCTGCTCAAGGCCTACGGTTCGGGTAGCGATGCCCAGCAACGCCGGATCAAACGCCCCCGCGCCGAGAGCGTGCTGGTGAGCGTCGCTGGTACGGCAGTCAGCACCTGGACGCTCGATCCGCTGGGGGAGATCGCATTCGCCGATGCGCCAGCAGCGGGCCAGATCGTGCGCGCAGGCTTTCTGTTCGATGTGCCGGTGCGCTTTGCCGAAGACCGGCTCGATATATCGGGCGCGGCATTTGCCGCTGGCGATGCTCCCAGCGTGCCGCTGATCGAACTGCGTGAGGATGCCTGATATGGCTGAAAGTTCATGGCCCGAAAGCACACGCGTCTGGTTCAGCGAACCCCTCGAAACGGTGGCGATCTGGTGGCGGCTCGAACGGCGGGACGGGGTCACACTAGGCTTCACCAGCCACGACCGCGACCTTGGCTTTGACGGTCTGGTGCACCGCACCGCGCCCGGCATGGTGCCCTCCGCGATCCGGCGTACTGCAGACTTCGAAGCGGACAGCGCCGAAGTGGCCGGTGCGCTAAGCCACGATTCGATCCGCGAGGAGGACCTCGCGGCAGGGCGGTTCGATGGCGGATCCATCGCGATGGGTCTGGTTGACTGGTCCACGCTCGAGCGCACCACGCTTTATGCTGGCACGATTGGTGCCGTGGGCCATGAGGCCGCAGGCTTTTCCGCCGAGCTGAGATCGGTGAAGGAACTGTTGTCGCGGCAGATCGTGCCTCGCACCGCCCCGACTTGCCGCGCAGAGTTTTGCGGCGAAGGCTGCACGCTTTCGGCCAGCGCCTTCACACATTCGGCGACACTGGCGGAAATCTCGAGCGATGCGGCTGCCGTGCGGGTCACCGGCGGACCAGCGACGGCCCTGCTGGCGGATGGCACGTTCCGCTGGATCGACGGGCCCGAAGCCGGACTGACCCGCCGGATCGAGGCTATCGACAGCGATTCGCTGGTGCTCGACCGCCCAGCCGTGATCGGCACCGCAACTGGAACGCGTGTCGAACTGCGGGAAGGTTGCGACCACACGCTGGAAACATGCGCAACGCGCTTTGGCAACGCGATCAATTTCCAGGGCGAGCCGTATCTCCCCGGCAACGACCTTCTGACCCGCTATCCGGCACCGCAAGGGTGAGGGCGGGAGACATGAACCGCGAACTGGCAGCCGCCGCTGCAACCTTGATCGGCGTGCCATTCCGGCTGCATGGCCGCGATCCTGCAACGGGTCTCGATTGCGTCGGTCTGGTGGCAGAAGCCTTGCGCCGAGCCGGTGCTGCTCCCGTTTACCCCACAGGTTACAGGCTGCGGGCCATATCCGTATCGGGATTTCTGCCATTTGCCGATGCGAATGGGTTCACCGCCATCGACGATAGCGATCACGGTGACGTGGTGTTGGTGATGGTCAACCCTGTGCAGCCGCACTTGCTCGTGCGCGTCGAGCGCGGCTTTATCCATGCCCATGCCGGCATCGGGCACGTGACGTTCCTGCCAGGTGCATTGCCCTGGCCGTTCGCCGGCGCGTGGCGCGTGCCTCGCATCCTTCCAGCAACGGGGATTTGATAGACATGGCAACGTTGCTTCTAACGGCAGTCGGTTCCATTTTTGGCGGCCCCCTCGGCGGCGCGATTGGCGCTCTCGTCGGTCAGCAGATTGACACTGCAATCATTGGCGGACGCAAGGTTGAGGGGCCTCGCCTCAAGGATCTGACAGTCCAGACATCGAGCTACGGCACCGCCTTGCCGCTTCATTTCGGTCAAATGCGCGCATCGGGCAGCGTTATCTGGTCGACCGAGCTCATGGAGCACAAGTCTACCTCGGGAGGCGGCAAGGGTCGTCCCTCGGTGACGAGCTACACATACAGCGCCTCGTTCGCCGTGGCCCTTTCCAGCCGTCCGATTGCAGGCATCGGACGCATCTGGGCTGATGGCAATTTGCTGCGCGGCGCGCAGGGCGATCTCAAGGTCGGCGGCACGATGCGGGTCCATACCGGGCACGGCGATCAAAGCGCCGACTTGCTCATGGTTCAAGCCGAAGGCGATGGTCGGTGCCCAGCCTATCGCGGCCTTGCCTATGTGGTTTTCGAGGATCTGGAACTTGCCGACTATGGCAACCGCATTCCCTCGCTGACATTTGAAATCCTGGCGGACACGGCGGGCACCTCGGTCGGAGAAATAGCTGCCGCAATCCTGCCGGAAGCGGCCATCAGCGATCTGGATCAGGCCTTCGTCGGGTTCAGCATTGACCAGGGATCGGCCGGAGATGCTTTGGCGGTGATTTCGGATGCGATCCCGATCGCTGTTGCCGTGGTTGGGGGCACGCTGACCATCCACAATGCAGAGCCAGTGCCTGGCTTTGATGCCGCTCTCCTTCCGGAACCCGCCGCCGCGAACAAGGATACGCAAACCGCAGATGCCAAGGCGAGCGGCTGGTCACGCAAACGCGAACCGCTACCCGGCGTTCGGCAATGCGGCGTGCGGTACTATGATGTCGCGCGCGACTATCAGCCCGGCCTGCAACGGGGGATCGGCCGGAGCGAGCAGGGCGATCTGCAGATGATCGAGCTTCCCGCTGCTCTTTCGGCGGCCACTGCCCAAACCCTTGCTGGGAATGCCAGTCGCAGGGCCGCACGACCGGCGGACACGATAAATTACCGTGTCATCGAAGTCGATCCGACCATTTGCCCCGGCGCGTTCGTGCGCCTCCCCGTTGCGACGGGGCTCTGGCGCATTGCGCAGTGGGAATGGCAGCAAGACGGTGTGCTGCTTTCCCTTTCGGCTTGCACCGCATCTGGGTTCACAAGTGCCGCGACCGGCGCGGCAACCGTCGACCCCGGACGATTCAACGCGGCGGTTGACCTTGCGCGCACGCCGACCGTGCTGGAGGCCTTCGGTTTGCCATGGGACGGAACAGGCAGCTCTGCCAGTCCGGACGTGTTTGTCGCCGCGTCAGGCGCGAGTGCAGGTTGGACGGGTGCCGCGCTCCTTGCAGATCTGGGCGGGGATGGAGGGGCCCTCGCCTCGCTTGGCTCAACCGGCCGATCACGCGCCCGCATGGGGCGCACGCACTCTGCTTTGCCGCCCGCATCCCCCTTGCTGGTAGACCGCCGGTCAACTCTCGACGTGACTCTCGTGGGAACAGATCAGGCCTTGGGCGACGCCAGCCTGAAACAACTTCTACAAGGCACCAACCGGGCGCGCGTAGGCCATGAAATCGTACAGTTCGGAACGGCGAACCCACTTGGCGGCGGCGCATGGCGGTTGAGCAATTGGCTCCGCGGGCGTGGCGGCACGGAATGGGCGATTGACAGCCACACCGCCGACGAGCCGTTTGTTTTGATCGACGATGCCCTTGTTCAACTCGATGCCGCGTTGATCGGGGATGCCGCGACGACGAGAGTCGTCGCCGTGGGCCTTGGTGATACAGCGGCAGTCAGCGTGTCCATTGCAGATCCAGCCGCAACTTTGCGCCCGCTCACGCCGGTTCATGGTTCTGCGCAGCTGCTTTCGGACGGATCGGTCGCCCTGACGTGGGTCAGACGATCACGCGGTGCCTGGCCATGGCCCGACGGAGTTGATGCGCCGCTTAACGAGGAAGCCGAACGCTGGGAGATCACCGTGGACGATCCTTCGGCACCCGCGCTGCGATGGCAGACCACCAGCGCCGCCCTGACGGTATCCGCCGCCCAGATCGCCGCGCTTCCAACTGATGCCGCCCGCTATTTCGCCGTTCGCCAGGTCGGTCGCAGCGCTTCATCCATGGCACTGCGCATCGAATTTCCGGCCTGAAACAGATCAACTGGAGCCGACCATGACCGATCCTGTGAGCTTTTCCGAGACATCTCCCCGCTTTGGTCTGCCGCTGCTGTTCGCAGGGCAGAGCCAGAAGGAAATCACCGTCAACGAAGCCCTGCTGAGCGCCGATCTGCTGCTCCATCCCGCGATCGAAGGAACCGCAACAACCCCGCCATCTTCGCCCGTGGCTGGGCAAAGCTGGATCGTCGGCGCTGGCGCTACAGGCTCCTTTGCAGGTCAGGTCGACAAAATTGCGGCTTGGAGCGAAGGAGGCTGGCGCTTCATCACACCGCGCGAGGGGATGCGCGCCTACGACCTTTCCGTCAGCGCCCATCGCATCTACGCGGGTAGCGCTTGGCATCTGGCCACTGCCCCTGCCGCTCCCACGGGCGGGAGCACAATCGACACGCAGGCACGCACGGCCGTTACCGCCATTATTGCAGCCTTGCGGACTGGTGGGATCATTTCCTGACCTCAATGGTTACCCCTAATGTCAATCGGGAGTTAGTCGGTCATTGGTCATGTCCGGGCCTCGGGGTTGTTGCGTAGGCATCTGGTTTTAGTTGCCTTTTTGCAACACGTAACCACCACCTTTGCTTGCAAGCAAAAACGAGACCCGCTAATGGCTAAGGCACCCGAGGCATGACTTCGAATAAAGGGGAAACGAAAATGCGGAAACTGCTCCTGGGCCTGGCCCTGGCGTCTACGGCGCTCGCTACGCCAGCGCTTGCGAAGAAAGATTCGTGGTACGTCGAGGTCGATGCCGGCGCGATGATCGTCGAAAAGGCACAACTCGACATCGGTGGCGTGAAGAACGTTTCCGAGCTGAAGTCCGATACCGGCTACGACGTCGGAGGCATTGTTGGCTATGACTTTGGTGGGTTCCGCCTCGAAACCGAGGTTGGCTATCGCAGAGCGCGGGCAGACAGAATCAGCTTCACCAGCGGTAGTTCAGTGGACCGCAGCAGCGGAACGCTGGTTGGCCGGTCGCATGCGCTGAGCTACATGGTCAATGGTCTGCTCGATTTTGGCGCTGATGACAGCCTCCAAGGGTTTGTTGGCGGCGGCGTGGGTATTGCCAATGTCAAGGCCGCGATCTCGACTATGGGCGCTGGTGGGGTCAACGATTCGGACACGAATTTTGCCTGGCAGGCTCTTGCAGGCCTCCGTGCGCCCTTGTCGAAGCATTGGGATGTTGGCCTGAAGTACCGTTACTTCAACGTCAACAAGCTTGACTACATCGGCAATGCCGGGCTGACCGGGCAGAGCATCAATACGAAGTGGCGCTCGCACTCGCTCATGGGTACGCTGGCCTATAACTTCGGTGGGGCTGAAGCCGCGCCGATGCCGGAACCGGCTGCTGCCGCTCCGCCGCCCCCGCCGCCCCCGCCGCCCCCGCCGCCCCCGCCGCCCCCGGCTCCGGTGTGCAACAAGGGCCCGTACATCGTGTTCTTCGACTGGGATAAGTCGAACATCACGCCGGAAGCGGCAACCATTCTGGACAACGCCGTCACAGCTTATGGCAACTGCGCCAGCGTGCCGATCATGCTCGCCGGTTACACCGACCGTTCGGGCACCCCGAAGTACAACCAGGGCCTTTCCGAGCGCCGCAACACTTCGGTTCGCACCTACCTGTCTGCCCATGGCATTCCGGACGGTTCGATCACGAGCCAGGCGTTCGGCGAAAGCAACCCGCGCGTTCCGACCGCCGATGGCGTCAAAGAACTGCAGAACCGCCGCGTGGAGATCACGTACGGTCCGGGTTCGGGCATGTAATCAACGGCACTTTGCCGAAATCAATTGGGGGGGCCGGAGCGATCCGGCCCCCTTTTTTGTGCCTGCCTTCGGCTATAGGCAGACTCTACTGCTCCCGTTCGCGGCGGACCAGATCGCGTCGGGAAATCGCCAGCGCGGCAAGTGCGAAGGGCACCACCACGAGGATCCCGGCAAGGCCGATCCGCAGGCTGCCATAGCTGCCGGATATCCGGCCCGCAGAATAGGGCCCGAGAGCAAGCCCGACAATCGTCGCAAACAGAAAGAATGACGCCGTTGCCGTGGCGCGCGTGGTTGCAGGGACGATATTGACGATGGTGCCGGCCGAACCCCCGAGCGCAGCGCTCGCCAGGAACCACATCGGGAACACGCAGACGTAGACAACGGTCAGCGAATGCGTCGTGAGCATCAGGCCATTGGGCACGAGCGACAGCACGAGCGCGCCAATCACCACCGTCAGCCGACGCGAATGATAGCGCTCGCCCGCAACCTTGTCTCCCAATGCGCCCCCAGCGATCACCCCAAGCGCGCCGCCTGCTGCCGCCGAACCACCGACAATGACCGCAACGGCCCCCGCTGGAGCGCCAAATTCGCGCATCACAAACAGCGGGCCGAAGGCTGATCCGGCGTAGGTGATCACACACATCAGTCCATAGCCGACATTGAGACCGACCACCGAAGGTGAGGCCCATATCACCTGGAAGGCCTCTGGATCATCATGTCGCAGCGCAACAGCCCAGGACGCTATGGCATAGGCCCCTATCCCCAGCGCAATCCACTGCACGGGATCTCCCAGCCACGCTGTGAGTGCGAAGGCGATCGACGCAGCCCCCACCATGATCAGCAGATTGCCCAGCAGGGCCTGTCCTCCGCGCCGCGCCGCGGCCATTAGGGTGAACGGCGGAACAATCGCACCGAGATCCCGGAGAAATGCGCCCAAGGTCGCCGGCTGGGCCGCAGGCGAGGCCATCCCGTCAACGCGCGGCGCTTCGAAGCGCCCACGCACCGGCTCACGCAGACTGCGCACCCAAAGCGCCAGAAGGAGCCCCGGCAGGCCGACTGCCATAAATGCGGCCTGCCAACCGGCCAGACCGAACGGGCGGGTACCGAGCGGGAACGCGGCATTCCAGCCCCCCGCGATGGCCGTTCCAATGTAGAGCGAAAAGCCGCCGCCAAGGTAGATGCCAGCGGAAAAGATCGCCACAGCAGTCGCGCGGCGGTTGGCCGGAAAGTAATCGGCCAACAGCGAATAGGAGCAGGGGCCGGCAGTGGCTTCACCCACTCCCACGCCGATGCGAGCAGCGCTGAGTTGCCAGAAACTGCGCGACAATCCGGAAAAAGCCGTCATGGTCGACCAGAGCGTCAACCCCGTTGCGAGCAGCCGTGTGCGCGATGCGCGATCAGCCAGCTTGCCTAGCGGAATGCCGAACAGGGCATAAAAGACCCCGAATGCCGTGCCATAGAGGAAGCCGAACTGGGCATCGGAAATGCCAAGATCGTGCTTGATATCGACCGCCAGGATCGTGAGCAGCTGGCGATCCACGAAGTTGATGACGTAGACGGCCACCAGCACGGCCAGCGCGTACCAGCTGTAGCGATCCACGCCGAGCCACTGCTTTGCCGCAGCGCTATCCGGAGCCCTATCCGGTGTCTTGTCCGCCATCTCCATAAACCGTGCCATCCTCTATCCCGGCTGCATCGAATCCCGCGCGCCGCAGACGGCAGCTGTCGCAGACGCCGCAGGCTCGTCCATCTTCCAGCGGGTCGTAACACGACCAGCTGGCGCCCGGTTCGAGCCCGAGACGGGCTGCTTCTTGCGCGATTTCGCTTTTTTTAAGGTGCTGGAGCGGCGCGTGGACCCGCACGGTGCCGCCATCATTGCCGAGCTTGGTGGCGACCCGGGCGAGATCCTGGAAGCCGCCGATGAACTCCGGCCGGCAATCGGGATAGCCCGAATAGTCGAGCGCATTGACCCCGATGAACAGATCGCCCGAACCGGCGGCCTCCGCCCACGCGAGCGCGAGCGAGAGAAACACGAGATTGCGCGCAGGGACATAAGTGACGGGAATGTCCGTCCCCACACCATGCTTGGGCACGGCGATATCAGCCGTCAGCGCCGATCCGCCGAACTGGCGCAGATCCAGCGGCAGCACGACATGGCGCTCAACCTGCAGGGTTTGGGCAATGCGCCGCGCAGCGTCGATTTCGACCCGGTGGCGCTGATTGTAATCAATCGTCAGCGCGAGCAGGCGAAACCCCTGCTCCTGCGCAAGTCCGGCACAGACCATGGAATCGAGTCCGCCCGAAAGCAAAACAACGGCGAGTGGGGCGTTATCGGAAACCGCGTGAGACATCATGCATCAGAGCTAGTGGCCCGCAGCGCACGTGGCAATGCTGGCGCGCAATCAGGATGTGCAGGAACCAACCCGCCGCACTTCGGCACGGAAGTTGAACGGCAGACCTTGCGCGATGCCTTGGGTTTCAAGCTGCACCAGTTGCGCACTTTCGAAGCGGACCGAGGTTTGGCCATAGCCGTTGCCCGGGCAAGTGTAGTGCACGGTAACGGCCTCGGCGGTGTCTTCCACGGTGAAGCTGCGGCATGTCTCGCGCATGTGGCGGATCTGGATCAGGCTGCGGCCATTTTCGAGGCACACGCGGCTGCGCCCGCCGGACAGGTCACGATCGCGCACTTCCCATTGCCCCGGCTGGAGCTGATCGAGCATCGCAAGCGAAGGCCGTTCGGCCGTCGCGGAGGCTCCCGAAAATGCCCCGAATACAACCGCTGCGCCAACAGCCATGCGCCGCAACGTCAGTGGTGCAGAAAGTCTCGCGTGGCGCATAGGGCGGTCCATCGGGAAGGGGCATGCCGCAAGGACATCATCGACACCGTGTCGCTGATTGCGCGCGCTATAACGCAACTTTCCCCTGCGTTAAAGTGTTCCCAATGCGCGATGAACCGAAATGGGTCGGTCAATCGAGATTGATCTCGAATATCCGCGAGCAGAACGCGCAATCGACAAGGATCAGCCCTTCCTCGTTGCGCATCTCCTGCTGTTCTTCGGGCCCGAAGCGGGCAAGAACCGAACGGTAGTATTCGCCCGAGCAGCGGCACCCCTTGACGATCTGCGGGCCGCGCTCGACGCGAACTTCGCGCTCCTCATGAAAGAGCCGCCAGACCAGACTTTCGAGATCGAGCGCCGGATCGACCAGCTCGTCGCGGGCTATGCCCCCGCCCATGATCTGGATGTGCTCCCACTCGGGATGATCGAGCTGCACGTGAATGCGCTCGCGGCCTTCCTCGCCTTCGGGCAGGTGCTGGATCAGCATGCCGCCCGCGACGCAGCCCCCCGCATCGCTGCGCACCCCGACGCGGATCAGCGTCGGGATTTGCTCCGACTGCACGAAATAGCTCTCGCAGGCTTCGGCCAGCGTATCGCCTTCGAGCGGGACGATCCCCTGATAGCGCTGCCCCGCCGATGCGAGATCGAACGTGACCGCCAGATAGCCATCGCCGAACAAGGCCGGGAGGGTCGGGTTCGGGCCAAGCTCATCGAGCCGGGCGCGGTCGAAGCGCGCATAGCCGCGCAGTTCCCCGCCGCGATAGTCGCACACCAGCAGATCGACCACGCCGTTCTGCGTCTGCGCTTGCATCGTCAGCTGGCCTTCCGCATCCTTGAGCAGCGAGCCCAGCAGTGTCGCCAGCACGAGCGCTTCGGCAAGCAAGTGGCGGATCGGTGCGGGATAGGCATGCGCCGAGAGGATCGCATCGAGCACCGGCCCCAACCGGACAACGCGGCCCCGCGCATTGCGGCCCGCCACCGTGAACGCGAGCGTCTGGTCGAACCCGGTCCCCTCATCGGGCGCAGCTTTTCCAGCCATGATCAGATCTGCCCGAATGCCCAGCGCAGAATGGCCTTTTGCGCGTGGATGCGGTTCTCCGCCTCATCCCAGACCGCCGAGCGTGGCCCGTCGATCACCGTATCGGTCACTTCCTCGCCGCGATGCGCGGGGAGGCAATGGAGGAACACTGCGTCGGGCTTCGCCAGCGCCATCAGCGCATCGTTCACCTGAAACGGCGCCATCGCCGCCAGCTTGGCCTCGGCATGGGCCTGCCCCATCGAGATCCAGGTGTCCGTCACCACTACATCCGCGCCGCGCACCGCGCTTTGGGCATCGCGGACCAGGTCGATCCGCGCACCGCCCGCACGGGCCTGCGCGATGAAGCCCGCGTCGCTATCGTAGCCCTCTGGCACACCGATGCGGACGTTGAACTTCATCAGCCCAGCCGCTTCGACCAGCGAATTGAGCACATTGTTGCCATCGCCCAGCCACGCGACTTCAAGGCCCGGCAGCGCTTTGCCGTGTTCGAGCAAGGTCTGCAGATCGGCGACGATCTGGCAGGGATGCGACAGGTCGGTCAGCCCGTTGATCACGGGCACCGTGGCATAGTGCGCCAGTTCCTCGATCTTGGCATGATCGTCGGTGCGCAGCATGATCGCATCGGCCATGCGGCTAAGCACGCGCGCGGTATCGGCCACGGTCTCCCCGCGCCCAAGCTGGGTATTGCCCGCCTCAAGCACGAGCGCGCTGCCGCCGAGCTGGCGGATCGCCACATCGAACGACACGCGGGTACGGGTCGAGCTTTTCTCGAACACCATCGCCAGCACCCGCCCGGCCAGCGGTGCATCGGCATCGGGGAGGCCCTTGGGCAGATCCTGACGCGCCACCTTGCGGTCCATCGCATCGCCGAGCATGGCGGCGAGTGCATCACCACCCGCATCGCCGAGCGCGAGGAAATGCCGGGTCATGCCGGCTGCGCTTCGACCGCATAGCTTGCGGTTGCGGCCGAGAGCTTCTCCATGAATTCCTCGATATGGCTGTCGTCGATCACCAGCGGTGGCAGGACGCGGAAGGTCATGTCGCCCGCCGCCACGGTGAGCAGCTGGTGGTTGTCGCGCATATGCGCCACGAAGGCGCGCGGCTCGACCTTCATCTTGACGCCGAGCATCAGCCCCCGCCCGCGCACCAGCTCGAACAGATCGGGGTAGTTGCCAATGAACTGCTCGAGCCGCCCGCGCAGGCGCTCACCCTTGGCCTTAACCTGATCGAGGAACGCCGGCTCAGCGACGACATCGAGCACCGCCTCGGCTGCTGCCATCGCAAGCGGATTGCCGCCATAGGTGCTGCCGTGCGTGCCCAGCCCCATGCCGCGTGCGGCGCGTTCGCTCGCGAGGCACGCGCCGAGCGGGAACCCGCCGCCGATGCCTTTGGCGGTGGCCATGATGTCTGGCACCACGCCATATTGCTCGTACGCATAGAGGTT
>CAIKKO010000470.1 GCA_903828025.1 uncultured Sphingomonadales bacterium | reverse complement strand
GGTTCGAGAAGCCTGCGGTCGACGGCATTTGCGACAAGTGCGGCGGCGATACGTTCAAGCGCCGGCCTGACGACAACGAGGAAACCGTGCGCACGCGCATGGCCGAATATCGCGCCAAGACCGCGCCAATCCTCCCGATCTATGATGCGCGCGGCATTGTCAGCCGTGTCGACGGCATGGCGGAAATGGACGCGGTAACGGGTGCCATCGAGGCCATTCTCGTATAAACCCCTATTGCGCCGCTAGGGCGCAGTGGCGGGGAGGGCGATCATGCAGCCAACACAGCGCGGAGGTTTGAGTACGCGGGTCTTGCCGCTGCTGCTCCCTCTGGCCTTGCTGGCGCAGCCTGCCCGGGCAGACGTGGTCGCGACCGGCAGCAACGGGTTTGTTGTGCGTGTAACGGCCGAAGTTACAGCCAAGCCAGCAGATGCCTGGAAAACCATGACCAGTCCGGCGCAATGGTGGTCCAGCCAGCATACTTTTTCGGGCGATGCGGCGAACCTGACGCTTGATCCGGTTCCAGGCGGCTGCTTCTGCGAAACGCTGCCGCGACCGGACGGGGCCCCTGCCACGCAAAAGCCGGGCGGCGTGCAGCACATGCGGGTTATCTATGTCGAGCCGCCGCGCGCGATGCGGCTGGTCGGCGCGCTGGGGCCGCTGCAGAGCGAAGCGCTTGCGGCGACCATGACGATGACGATCAAGCCCACTGACACCGGCTCGCGCATTCTGTTCGAATATGTCGCTGGTGGGTACATGCGCTACAAGGTGGAAGAAATCGCGCCGGCGGTCGATCGGATGCTCACCGCGCAGATTACCAGCCTTGCGGGCAAGCTGGGACCAGTGGCACCTGCCGCTGCGTACCAATCCGATGGCAAATCCGATGGCAAGTCTGCTTCCCCGTTGGGGCCACCCTCAGCCGATCCTGAACTTCCGCCGGCGCCCTCGGGAGCCAAGGGCGCCGGGTCGATGAATGGGGGAGCGCTGAACGGGAGTGCACTGAACGGGGCCGAGAATTATCGCTTGCCTCCTGCGCACGGAGCCTCCCCTGAGGTCGATCCTGCACCAGCGGTCGCACCAAAGGCTGCCGCCAAACCGGCTCCAAATCCGGCAGCCGCTACCCCTGCGGCGGCAAAACTGCCCGCCAAGCCTGCCATCCAGCCAGTCGCCAAGCCCGTTGGCAAGCTGACTGGCAAGCCAGTGGGCAAGGCCGCTGCGAAACCGGCCACCAAACCCGCGCCCAAGGCACCGAATCCGGATGATGCTGCGCATCTCGACGCCAATGCTGCCTTCGATGCTGCGCTGGGCGGCAGCGCCAAGCCCTGAAGATACCTAAAGTGCTCTCGCGCACTTTCGTGCGTAACAAAACCGGCTAAACATTCGAACGGATACTGCGCGACTCGCTGGGCGAGACCGGACGAGCGGCAGTTGTGGTCGCGCACGAAATCGGCGGAGCCAGAGGCTGGCTTTGCGACAGGGGAGAATGCTGTGGCCGTTACCGATCACGTCGACCTGCCGACCTTCATGGCGGGTGTAAACAAGCGCAATCCGCATCAGCCTGAATTCGTTCAGGCGGTCCAGGAAGTCGCGGAGGACATCTTCGAATTCATCGAGGACAAGGAGCAATACCACGCGCAGCAGATCCTGCGCCGCATTGCCGAGCCCGACCGCATCGTGTCTTTCCGCGTCTGCTGGGAAGACGATGCCGGCAACATCCGCGTGCAGCGCGGCTGGCGCGTGCAGAACAACAACGCGATCGGCCCCTACAAGGGCGGCATCCGCTTCCACCCGAGCGTCAACGAAAGCGTGCTCAAGTTCCTCGCGTTCGAGCAGACCTTCAAGAACGCGCTGACGGGCCTGCCTATGGGCGGCGGCAAGGGCGGCTCGAACTTTAACCCCAAGGGCAAGAGCGTGCGCGAGATCATGCGCTTCTGCCAGTCGTTCATGACCGAACTCTATCGCCACATCGGTGCGGACGTCGACGTTCCGGCGGGCGACATCGGCGTGGGCGGGCGCGAGATTGGCTACATGTTCGGCCAGTACAAGCGCATCACCAACCAGTTCACTGGCGTGCTCACCGGCAAGGGCCTTGAATGGGGCGGCTCGCTGATCCGCACCGAGGCGACCGGCTACGGCGCGGTCTACTTTCTTGCCAACATGCTGGCGGTGAAAGGCGAGGATCTCACCGGCAAGACGGCGGTCATCTCCGGCTCGGGCAACGTGGCGACCCATGCGGCCGAAAAGATCGTGCAACTGGGCGGCAAAGTGCTCACGCTGTCGGATTCGGGCGGCTTCATCCACGATCCGGACGGGATCGACCAGGAGAAGATCGACTGGATCAAGGCGCTCAAGAACGTGCACCGTGGACGCATCGAGGAATACGTTACGGCGTTCCCGGGCGCGAGCTTCACTGCGGGCAAGACCCCGTGGGGCGTGCCCTGCGATGTCGCGCTGCCCTGCGCCACGCAGAACGAGCTGCTGGGTGAGGACGCCAAGACCCTCGTCGCGAACGGCTGCCGCGCGGTTTCGGAAGGCGCGAACATGCCGACCGATCTGGACGGCGTGCACACGTTCAAGGCCGCCAAGCTGCTCTACGCGCCGGGCAAGGCAAGCAACGCGGGCGGTGTCGCGGTTTCGGGCCTCGAAATGAGCCAGAACTCCGAACGGCGTTCGTGGAAGGAAGACGAGTTGCAGCAGATGCTCAAGGACATCATGCTCGGCATCCACAAGTCCTGCCTCGAATATGGCGATCAGGGCGGCGGCTATATCGACTATGTGAAGGGCGCGAATATCGCGGGCTTCAAGAAGGTGGCCGACGCGATGCTGGCCTTCGGGGTGGTCTAGGTCCGGACCCGGGATCGAAACGGTAGGGCGAGGAGCGGGCAATGACCACGAGCGACGGTGTCATCCTGATCCTCGATGCGGCAGCGTTCGCTGCCGAACGGCACAGCAGCCAGCGCCGCAAAGACGCCGAGGCCTCGCCCTACATAAATCATCCTCTGGCGCTGGCGCGGATCCTGTCGCGCGAGGGCGGGGTGACCGAAGCTCCGGTGCTGGCCGCCGCTCTGCTGCACGACACGGTCGAAGATACCGAAACAACGCATGCCGAACTGGAAGCAAGATTTGGCCCTCAGGTCGCGGCGATTGTCGCTGAGGTGACGGACGACAAGCGCTTGCTGAAAACAGAGCGCAAACGGCTGCAAATTGCGCTGGCTCCAACAAAATCCCGGGAAGCAAAGCTCGTCAAACTGGCCGACAAGATCGCAAACCTGCGGGACATTGTGGCTTCACCCCCGGCGGACTGGTCGGAGCAGCGCAAGGCTGACTATTTCGCCTGGGCCGCGCAAGTCGTGGCCGGCTTGCGCGGCGTCAATCCTGCACTGGAGTCAGCGTTCGACGCGGTCTTTGCGTCGGGCTTCGATCGGCCTGTGGCGCTCCCTCCCGCATAGCCGCCACTCTGCAAGCTCTGCCCGGAGCGCCACACCCCGCGCGTCAGCACACACGGCTTTGACCTTGGCGCGCGAATCCGGTATCAACGCGTTTATCCAGCTGGACCGCGCCCTCCGTGCGCCGCGGTTGCCTCAAGCTGTTGCTTTGTGGTTGACGCTTTGGCCGAATCGGCTTAAGCGCGCCTTTCACTCGATACCGGAAGGGTTATTGCGTCGGTTGGGATCCCGCTGTGTCGGGTGTCCTTCTGGCGGAACTTCAGCCGTGTGCCGAGTGTTCGCGATGAGATGGGGTCTGGCCCGGTGTGCAAGCACTGACGCCTTCGCGCCCTGTGGAGCATGGAGAATAGAGTGGCTCGTATTGCCGGGGTCAATATCCCCACTAACAAGCGCGTAATCATTGCGCTGACCTACATTCACGGAATCGGCGCGCACAAGGCCAAGCAGATCGCCGACAAGCTCGGGATTGATCACACCCG
>CAIKKO010000469.1 GCA_903828025.1 uncultured Sphingomonadales bacterium | reverse complement strand
GTGGCGCTGGCCGAGGGGCTGGACTACTTCCGGCTCGGCGCGATTTCGGTGTCGCACGATGGCCGCCTGCTCGCGTGGGCGGTCGACGACAACGGTTCGGAGCGCTTCACCGCGCGGATCAAGGTGATCGCAACCGGCGAAGTGCTGCCCGATGTGATCCCCGAAACGCTGTCCGCGCTGGTCTGGGCGGCGGGGGATACCGCGCTGGTCTACAGCCTCGCCAACGCGCAGTGGCGCACCGACAACGCCCGGCTGCACTGGCTGGGCACGCCGGTGGCCGAGGATATCGAGCTGTACCACGAGCATGACGAGGGCTTGCGCGTTTCGGCGGGGCTTTCGGCGAACGAGGAATGGCTGGTGATCGCAACCGGCGACCATGAGACGAGCGAAGTCCGCCTGATCCCCACCGCCGATCCGCTGGCCGCGCCGCTGCTGGTGAAGCCCCGGCAGCCGGGAGTGGAATACGATGTCGATCTGCGCGGCGAGACGCTGTTCATCCACACCAACGACACGCACGAGAACTTCCGCCTCGCCACCGCGCCGCTCAGCCGCCCGGCGGAGTGGACGACACTGATCGCAGGCTCGGACGATTTCTACCTCACCGGCTTCGACTTGTTCCGCGATTTCTACGTGACCGAAGGCCGGGTACGCGGGCTCGACCGGATCGAGGTGCGCTATTACGACGATCCGGCGCGGATCGAGCCCATCGCCTTTCCCGAAGCGAGCTATGAGGCCAGCCTGGGCGACAATCCCGAATGGGCGGTCGAGCGCTTGCGGGTTTCCTATGAGTCGATGGTCAGCCCGGCTTCGGTGTTCGACTATGCGGTCGCCGCGCGCGAACTGACTTTGCTCAAAGTGCAGGAAATCCCCTCGGGCTACGACGCCGCGCTCTACACCACCGAGCGGCTGGAAATCGCGGCGCGCGATGGCACGATGGTGCCGGTTTCGGTGGTTTACCGCCGGGACCGTGTGGCGGGTGGGCCGCTCTACCTCTATGGCTACGGCGCGTATGGCATTGCCATCGGGCCGGGCTTTTCGACCGGGCGGCTGAGCCTGGTCGATCGCGGCATGGCCTTTGCCATCGCGCATATCCGGGGCGGCGATGATCTGGGGCGCGCGTGGTACAAGGCGGGCAAGCTGGACCAGCGCACCAACACCTTCACCGATTTCGTCGATGTGGCTGAGGGGCTGATTGCGCGCGGGATGACCGCGCCGGGCCAGATCGCGATCTCGGGCGGATCGGCGGGGGGCGAGCTGATCGGCGCAGTGATCAATTCGGACCCGGCGCTGTTTGGCGCGGCCGTCGCGCATGTGCCGTTTGTGGATGTGCTGGCCACCATGCTCGATGCCGATCTGCCGCTGACGCCGGGCGAATGGCCCGAATGGGGCAATCCGATCGAGGACAAGGCGGCGTTCGATCTGATCCGCAGCTACAGCCCTTACGATCAGGTGCGCGCGCAGGCCTATCCGCCGCTGCTGGTGACCGCCGGGCTCAACGATCCGCGCGTGACCTATTGGGAACCGGCCAAGTGGGTGGCGCGGCTGCGCGAGCTGAAAACCGACGCCAACGAACTGCTGCTCAAGACCAACATGGGCGCGGGGCACGGCGGCAAGTCCGGCCGGTTCGAGGGCCTGAAGGAGACCGCGGAGGAATTCGCGTTCATCCTGTGGCAGCTGGGACTTCACCAAGACGATCTGGCGCAATGACCAAGCGCCACACGCTGACCTTCACCGCAGGGCCGGAGCACATCGACGTGCTCGGCCATGTCAACAACGCAGTGTGGGTGCAGTGGATGGAGGCGATTGCCGTTTCGCACTGGGAAGCGGTGGCGAGCGCTGCGCAGCAGGCCGCCTATATCTGGGTCGTGACGCGGCACGAGATCGACTATCGCGGCAATATCGCGCTGGGCGAATGCGCGAGGGGTGAGACGTTCGTGCCCGATCCCCCGCGCGGTGTGCGCTTCGACCGGCGAGTCGATTTCCGGAACGGCGCGGGCAAAGTCATCGTCAGCGCCCGCACGCAATGGGTGCTGATCGACCGGGCGAGCGCGCGCATCCACCGCGTACCGGCGGAGATGGCAGCGCTGTTTGTGGAAGCAGGTTAGGCCGTTTTGGCCTGAAAATCGGGCGTGAAGCCGGTCAGCCGCTCGCGCATTGTGCGGTTGCGGCCAAGGTGCTTGGCTTCATAGAGCAGCCGGTCACATTGGCTATAGAGCGCGGCGAATTCGATATCGAGCTGGCCCGTGAGGTCATGCTCGACCAGCCCCATGCTCGCGGTGACGACATGGCCAAGGCCCGGAACCGCCGCAGCGATCCGCGTGCTCAGCGCGCGGCGGCAGCGTTCGGCGCGTTCCGCCGCGCCCGCCCCGCGCAGCAGGAGCAGAAACTCCTCCCCGCCATGCGGATCGCGCAGGAATCGACATCTTCAGCCAGCGTGCTGGCAACCACTTTCAAAACATGATCGCCGACCGAATGGCCGTGCCGATCATTGATCCGCTTGAAGTGATCGAGGTCGATCACCGCCATCGTCCGGTAGCCCAAGTGGAACAGATCGTTGAAGCGCCGTTCGATCGAATGGCGATTCCACAGGCCCGTCAGCGCATCGCGCCCGGCGACACTCTCCAGTTCGGTGGCGCGCGCATGGGCGATATCGCGCTCGCGCCGCAGTTCGAGGAAGCGGATGACGATCCCGAACGAATTGGCCAGAACCTCGGCCGCCAAGGCAAGCTGGAACACGATCACCGGTTCGGTCGGGCGGGCATTGGGCAGAAGATAGCAGCCGATCCGGTAGAGCCCGACCAAGAGCGTGGGCGACCAGCCAACGATCAGGAACAGCACAAGCTTGCTGCCGCGCCGCCAGGCATCGACCAGACCGACCACGATCAGACCGATGGCGCACGCTATCGCGCAATAGATCCCAAGCTGGCTGACCGGTCGCAGCACCGCGAAGGGCAAGGCCGTGAACACCCCGCCAGCCACGATCAGCGGGGCGGCGACTTTGTACGCCCGGCGCAGCAG
>CAIKKO010000468.1 GCA_903828025.1 uncultured Sphingomonadales bacterium | reverse complement strand
TCGGCATGGCCGCCGCCGCCGTGGAGCAGGAACACATGCTCACCCCCGGCCTCGCTGGACGCGGAAATGCAGCGGGTCACATACTTGCCGGTATCAATAAAGCGGGTTTCGGTCCCAAGCAGATCGACATGGATGGTCACGCAAAAAACTCCCCGAGGCGCAGACGGTCATGCGCGCCGCCCTGACACCTTGCTGACAGAGCTTAGATCGAAAATCAATTGAATTCCTATCGCAGTGCGGGCAATCTCCTTGACAGGGGCATTGGCCCGCCTCAGTTATAGTTTAACCTTGAAATATCCCAGCGGCCGACCAGCCACGCGAACGGAGCAACACCATGCCACCTGTCGAAAATCGGATGCGCCGGGCGAATCACTTCAAGCTTGGCACCTTCTCGACCAACTGCTCCAGCGGCATGTCCGTCACCAAGATCCCCGAGCGCTGGGACGCCAGCTGGGACAGCAATCTCGCGCTCTCGAAGCTGCTCGATGATGCCGGGATCGACTTCATGCTGCCGATCGCGCGCTGGATCGGCTATGGCGGCGAAACCAACTTCCACGGCCATGTGCTGGAAACGATGACCTGGGCGGCGGGACTGCTCGCTTCGACCAAGCGCATCTCGGTCATCGCCACGATCCACACCGCGTGCAACCATCCGGTGGTGGTCGCCAAGCAGATCGCCACGATCGACGCCATCGGCCAGGGCCGCGCCGGGCTCAATATCGTGGCGGGCTGGAACAAGCCCGAATACGAAGCGCTGGGCTTGACGCTGCCCGACGACCACGAGACGCGCTATGCTTATGCGCAGGAATGGTTCGACATCATTCAGGAGCTGTGGTCGAAGCCCGGCGCGTTCGACATTACCACCGAGCATTTCACGCTCAAGGGCATCGAATCCGAACCCAAGCCGGTCAACGGGCGCCCGCCCATCCTCAACGCCGCAGGCTCCGGCCTCGGCCGCGAATTCGCCACCCGCAATGCCGATTTCCTGTTCACCTCGGTCATCGACTTCGACCGCTCGCGCGAAGAAATCGCCGAGCTCAAGGCGCAGGCTGCGGCGCAGGGCCGCGATGTCGATGTGCTCACGTTCAGCCACGTGGTCTGCCGACCGACCGAACAGGAAGCGCAGGACTACCTCAAGCACTTCGCGCAGGACAACGCCGACTGGGTCGCAGTCGACAACCTCGTGCGGCTGCAATTTGCCCATGCGCAGAGCTTCCCGCACGATCTGCTGGCGCTGATCCGCGACCGCTTCGCGATGGGCCACGGCGGCATCCCGCTGATCGGAACGCCCGAGCAAGTGGCGGACGGGCTGTGCCAGCTGCATGAGCTCGGTCTTGGCGGAACCACGCTCTCATTCGTCGATTACGGGGCGGAATTCCCCTACTTTCGCGACAATGTGCTGCCGATTCTGGAGGCCAGAGGCATCCGCCAGCCGGGTTAAGTGGCTGCAGGCGGCACCGCAGGCGCGTTTTCGGGCATGTAATAGCGTTCCATGCGGCGCTTGAGGTCGTCCGGAATCGGCTGCGAGCCCTTGGCGTTCGAGTCGGTGAACAGCAGGGTTTGATGAACCCGCATGCGGTGTTCGCCGCGGCACGACACCTGATGGCACAGATCGAACGAGCTGCTGCCGAAGCGGGTGACCGAAGTTTCGAACGTCAGCCGATCCCCCATCATCGAGCGGCCGGTGAAATCGACGTTGAAATGGACCGTCGGCGTCGCAAGGTTGCGGTGGAACAAGAGGCCCGAAAAGCTCGCCTCCAGCGCGTCCTCGAACCAGTCCTCGACCACGCCGTTGATCATCTCGAAATAGCGGGCGTAGAAGACGATTCCCGCCGGATCGCAATGGGCGAAACGGACAAGCACCTCGCGTTGGTAGGCTGGCATCAGGTTACTCCGGCACCGCTCAGGACCTGGCGGGCGATGATCAGCTTTTGCACTTCGCTTGCGCCTTCGTAAATCCGCAAGGGGCGAATCTCGCGCAGCAGTTCCTCGACGACCTGACCCGTCACCACGCCAAGCCCGCCGTGCAATTGCAC
>CAIKKO010000467.1 GCA_903828025.1 uncultured Sphingomonadales bacterium | reverse complement strand
GGCCAGTTCGAGCGCTTCTTCCTGATCGTGCGTCACGAATATCGAAGTGAGCCCCATCGCCTTGTGCAGATCGCGCAGCCAGCGGCGCAAGTCCTTGCGCACCTGCGCATCGAGCGCACCGAACGGTTCATCGAGCAGCAGCAATTGCGGCTCGATCGCCAGCGCGCGGGCGAGCGCGACGCGCTGGCGCTGGCCGCCGGAAAGCTGGGCAGGATAGCGCGCGCCCAGCCCTTCAAGCTGCACAAGCCGCAGCAGTTCCTCAGCCCGCGCCTGCCGTGCCGCCTTGGGCACACGCGCCTTGCCCCGCCGCACGCTCAGCCCGAACGCGACGTTTTCGGCCACGGTCATATGGCGAAACAGCGCATAGTGCTGGAACACGAAGCCGACATGGCGTTCGGCCACGCGCAGGCTGGAAACATCCTCGCCGTTGAACAGGACCTCGCCGCCATCCTGGAATTCAAGCCCCGCGATGATCCGCAGCAAAGTCGTCTTGCCCGAACCCGAAGGGCCGAGCAGCGCGATGAACTCGCCCGGCTGGATATCGAGATCAATGCCGTGGAGCGCCGGATACGTACCAAAGCGCTTGGTGATGCCGCGCACGCTGATCAATGTCTGGCTCCTGCATGAAGGTCGAAGCGCCATTCGAGCACCGACTTGACGACGAGCGTCACCAGCGCAAGCAGCGCGAGCAGCGAGGCGACGGCGAAAGCACCGACGAAATCGTACTCGTTGTAGAGAATTTCGACATGGAGCGGCATCGTGTTGGTCTCGCCCCGGATATGGCCCGAAACGACCGAGACCGCGCCGAATTCGCCCATGGCGCGCGCGTTGCACAGCAAGACGCCGTAAAGCAGCGCCCAGCGGATATTGGGCAAAGTCACGTGCCAGAAGGTCTGCCACCCGCTCGCGCCGAGCGAGATCGCGGCTTCTTCGTCGTCCTTGCCCTGCTCCATCATCAGCGGAATCAACTCGCGCGCGACGAACGGGAAGGTGATGAACACCGTGGCCAGCACGATTCCCGGCACCGCGAAGATGATCTTGAGATCGTGCGCGGCGAGCCATGCCCCGAACACGCCGTTCGCGCCGAACAGCAGCACGAAAATCAGCCCCGATACCACCGGCGAAACCGAGAACGGCAAATCAATCAAGGTGATCAGCAGCGCCTTGCCGGGGAACTGGAACTTGGTGATCGCCCAGCTTGCGGCAAGCCCGAAGACCATGTTGAGCGGCACCGAAATGGCCGCGATAAACAAGGTCAGGCGGATGGCCGCGAGCGCATCGGGGGTATGGATCGCATCGAGGAACGGCCCCACGCCCATTTTCAGCGCCTCGCTGAACACGGCAAGGAGCGGCAGCAGCAAAAAGAAGCCGAGGAACAGCAGCGCAAGGCCGATCAGCAGCGCGCGTGTGAGGGGGCCTTCGTTGGTGGCCCTGACCGGCGTGATGGGCTGGCTCATGCCCCCATCCTCCGGCGGCTGGCGGCCTGGATCAGGTTGATCAGCAGCAGCACGACGAACGAGGCGAGCATCATCACCGTGGCAATCGCAGTCGCGCCGGCATAGGCGTATTGCTCAAGCTGGGTAACGATCAGCAGCGGCGCGATTTCGGTGCGCCCGGGCATGTTGCCCGAAATGAAGATGACCGAGCCATATTCCCCCACCCCGCGCGCAAACGCGAGCGCAAAGCCCGTCAGCAGCGCCGGGCCGATGGCGGGCAGGATCACGCGGCTGAAGGTCTGCCAGCGCGTCGCGCCGAGCGTGGCGGCGGCTTCCTCGATCTCTTTGCCCAGATCCTCCAGCACCGGCTCGACCGAGCGCACCACGAACGGCAGCCCGATGAACACCAGCGCGATGGTGATGCCGATGGGCGTGAACGCCACCTTGATGCCGATGGGTTCAAGGTACTGGCCGATCCAGCCGCTGGGGGCATACAGCGCCGTGAGCGCAATGCCCGCGACCGCTGTCGGCAGCGCGAATGGCAGATCGACCAGCGCCGAAATCACCTTCTTGCCCGGGAACGCATAGCGCACCAGCACCCAGGCCACGAGCAGGCCGAACACTGCGTTGACCAGCCCCGCCATCGCCGCCGTGCCAAAGCTCAGCCGGTAAGCGGCCAGCGCGCGCGGCGAAAAACCGACCGCGACGAACTCGGCCCAGCCCATCCCCGCCGCCTTCAGGAAGATGGCGGCGAGCGGGATCAGCACGATCAGCGTCAGCCACGCGAGCGTGAAGCCGAAGCTCAGTCCGAAGCCGGGCAGGACCGAGGGCTGTCGCCAGCGCACGGAGCGCGGGGTTGGGCTGGTCATGGAACCGCGCGCCTACTTCTTGGCCGTGATGCGGTCGAACACGCCGCCGTCATCGAAGTAGGTCTTCTGCGCCTTGCGCCAGCCGCCGAAATCCTGATCAATCGTGACCATCGGAATAGCGGGGAACTGTGCCTTGAACTGCTCGGCGACTTTGGCATCGCGCGGGCGGTAGAAGTTGTGCGCAATCGCGGTCTGCGCTTCGGGGGTGTAGAGATAGCGCAGATAGGCCTCGGCCACCTCGCTCGTGCCGTGCTTCTTCGCATTCGCCGCCACGACCGCCACCGGCGGTTCGGCAAGGATCGAGAGCGAGGGTGCAACGATCTCGAACTTGCCCTTCCCGAGCTTCTTTTCCGCCAGGAATGCCTCGTTTTCCCAAGAGATCAGCACGTCGCCGATGCCGCGCTCCACGAACGTGGTGGTCGAACCGCGTGCGCCACTGTCGAGCACCGGCACTTGCGCATAAAGCTTGCGGACGAAGGTTTCGGCCGCCGCATCCGATCCGCCTGCCTTGCGGCCATAAGCCCAGGCCGCAAGGAAGTTCCAGCGCGCGCCGCCGCTCGTTTTGGGATTGGGGGTGATGACCTCGACGCCCGGCTTCACCAGATCGCCCCAGTCCTTGATCCCCTTGGGATTGCCCTTGCGCACAAGAAACACGATGGTCGAGGTGTAAGGGGCGCTGTTGTCGGGCAGTGCCTTCTGCCAATCGGCCGGGAGCAGCTTCGCTTTGTCCGCGATCACGTCGATATCATAGGCGAGGCCGAGCGTCGCGACATCGGCCTCCAGCCCGTCGATGATCGCGCGGCTCTGCTTGCCCGATCCGCCATGGCTCATGCGGAAGGTCACGTCCTTGCCGGTCTTCTGCTTCCAGTAGGCCGCAAACGCCGGGTTGATCGCCTGATACAGCTCGCGCGTCGGATCGTAGGAAACATTGAGTAGCGTAGTGTCGGCGCTGGCCAGGGCACTGACGAAAAGGCTGGCTGCTGCCAGCAGGGATAATAGTTTGCGGGGCATCTGAAACTCCTGATATATGTG
>CAIKKO010000466.1 GCA_903828025.1 uncultured Sphingomonadales bacterium | reverse complement strand
CGCTCGGTGGTCAAGTTCATCGAGGAAGGCGACAAGGTCAAGCTGACCCTGCGCTTCCGCGGCCGCGAATTGTCGCACCAGCAACTCGGCATGAACCTGCTGCGCAAAGTGCAGGAAGATGTGGCGGACATCGCCAAGATCGAAGCCTTCCCCCGCATGGAAGGCCGCCAGATGCTGATGGTGCTTGCACCGAAGTAATCGGCCGCGGCCAGGTGCAGAATCAACGAGGGGCGTGCCGCAAGGTGCGCCCCTTTTCGATTTCTGTCAGAAACGTACAATTATCTCCCGGATGCATGTATAAGCTTCCCAGCTGATTATATCGACCAGGGGGCAAGAAACCGATGGCATTCCAGATTGCGACCACCAAGAGCGGCGCGGGCATACAGTACGATCTCGGCACGACAGACGACCTGTTGATCAGCCCTGGCACCCTGATCGTCAGCGCCACGAACTTTGCCGTCAAGACCTCGGGCAGCGGGCAGGTGGTGCAGATTTATGGCTTTGTCGGTGGATCCAATGGCCTGGACATTTCGGCTCCTATCGGAAAAGAAACCAATAACCACGTAGAAGTTGGTGTTGGCGGCACTCTTTCCACAAAATACAGCACGATTTCAATCGAAACCAGCAACAGCGTTATCCGGAACTATGGTCAGATCAACTCGCTCATTGGTGCCGGAATAAATATAAACGATGCAGGCAGCACATCGCTTGGCAGGATCTATAACTACGGGACGATCAGCGGCACCAACGCCATCAACGTAGGGGCTGGCGGAGATCTCAGGATTTATAACTACGGCACGCTCCTGGCCGACCGCCACGAGGCGATACTCAGCGATTTCGGCAACGATTGGCTCTACAATCGCGGCCGCATCGAAGGCGACGTCAATCTTTACTACGGCAACAACACCGTGGTCAATCGCGGGCTGATCGATGGCAATGTCGCCATGCTCGACGGCAGCGACAAGCTCGACAACATCGGTGGTACGATCGAAGGCACGATCTCGCTCAATGGCGGCAAAGACATCTTCCTGCCCGGTTCCGGAGCCGAAACGGCAGATGGCGGAGGCGACACCGACCTCCTCGACTTCAGCAAATCGTCTGGCGTCCGCGTCGCGCTCGATGGCAGCATCGATGGCACCGGCTGGGCCAAGGACGATGTCTACACCGGCTTCGAAAACGTGACCGGCTCATCCTCCGGCAACGACACGCTTGTCGGTGACGCGGGCGACAACGTCCTCACCGGCCTCGGCGGCAACGATATCCTCATCGGTCAGGACGGTATCGATACGCTCGTTGGCGGGCGTGGGGCCGATACGCTCGATGGCGGCAACGGAGCCGACAATCTCGACGGGGGCGATGGCAACGACATCCTGATCGGCGGCAGCGGCGCTGACACGCTAAATGGCGGGCTCGGCAACGACACGCTCACGGGCGGCCTTGGCGCGGACAACCTCACCGGCGGCGCAGGCTCGGACAAATTCGTGTTCAGCGGCGTTGACGTGGCCGGGACCAATGAGACACTCGGCAACTTTGCCTCGATCCTCGATTTCAAGCACGCGGAGGCAGACCGGATCGATCTTTCCGCAATCGACGCCAACGTCAATCTGGCCAAGGATCAGGCCTTCACCTTCATCGGCGATGCCGCGTTCCACAACGTCGCGGGCGAACTGCGCCTGCATGCCGTGCTTGGCGGATATTTCGTGGAAGGCGATACCAACGGCGACGGACAAGCCGATTTCGCCATCGTCGTGGCGCCCGATGCCGTGCTCGTCGCGGGGGATTTCGTGCTCTGATCAGCGCCGAATGCTATCGCTTGCCGACTACGTACAATTATTGATCGCCCAAGCCTGCCACACCCGGATCAAAATATGAGCACAAAGAGGGGAAGGTCACCGTGGGATACAGGTTCGCAAGCGATAGCAACGGCAGCGGCGTGCAATACGATCTGGGCAACAGCGATTCGCTTGTCGTGCCCACGAATGTCACGGTGATTTCGCAGGATAATGCCGCGATTACAGGCACTGGCCAGTATATCAGCATTGCCGTGCTGGGCTTTGTCGGTGCGCTTGATAACGCCATCAGCCTGTCCACTTCGGGCACAAGCACCACCACCGCGCGGTCCATCACCATCGGGACCAACGGCACGCTCAGCTCGGGCAATATCGGCATTTACGATTACGGTGATGGCGACCGGATTTTCAATCGCGGGCAGATCTATGCCCACACCGGCATCGAAGTCGGCTCTTCTGCGGTCGCGGGGAGCTTCACCGTCTACAACTATGGCACGATCATGGCCGATCAGGGGGTCAACTCGCTAAGCCCCGCCCTCAAGCTCTACAACTACGGCACCATCAACGGCGCGAGCCTCTATGCGGTCATCACCAGCTTCGGCAATGATCTGGTCTATAACAAAGGCCAGCTCGACGGTCTGGTCCAGCTGGGCGGCGGCAATGATAGCTTGCTCAACCGCGGCCTGATCAACGGCAACGTCGGCATGGGCGACGGCACGGACACGCTCGACAATCGCGCCGGCACCATCGACGGGCTTATCGGCATGGGCGACGGGAATGACACGTTCATTCCGGGGGCCTCGTCCGAAACGGTAGACGGCGGGATCGGCGAGGACACGATCGATTTCAGCCGGTCCAGCGGCGTCCACTTCGCGCTGGACGCCTCGATCGACGCCACCGGTTGGGCCCGCGACGATACCTATACCAACTTCGAGGATCTGCTGGGCTCCACCACCGGCAACGACATTCTGGTCGGTGACAGCTTTGACAACCTGATCGCCGGATTTGGCGGCAATGATATCCTGAGCGGCCAGGGCGGCAACGACACGCTGCAGGGCGGCCGGGGCAACGATACGCTGGACGGCGGCACGGGTGACGACAAGCTGAGCGGCGGCGACGGCAACGACATCCTGACCGGCGGCGCGGGCTACGACATCCTGACCGGCGGCCTCGGTGCCGACAAATTCCTGTTCGGCGAAGGCGATATCCAGGAATCGGCCCAGACCGCGTTTGAGAAGATCACCGATTTCAGCCATGTCCAGAAGGACCGCATTGATCTTTCGGCCATCGACGCCAACATCGGAGCCGACGGGGATCAGGCATTCGTGTTCATCGGCAGCGCCCAGTTCCACAATGTTGCGGGTGAACTGCGCTTCGACATCCTGCAGAACGGCGCCCTGATCGAAGGCGACACCAACGGCGACGGCAAATTCGACTTCGGGCTGTATCTGGCCGGGTTCACTGTTCCCGTTGCGGGGGATTTTGTGCTCTGAGCTAACGAGGCCCTGACGGCCCCCTCAGGGCTTGGTCACGCGCAGCGACCAGCCCGGGCCCCAGCCGATCTTGTGGTCCTTGGCATAATCGCCCTGGTTGAGCGCGACCGCAAGGTTGAGCAGGCTGTTGATATAGACCATCGGCTGGCCCACCGGCACATCGCCGAAGGTGCGCGTATAGGGCGCGGTCACGGTATCGACCACCGCGCCGTCGTGCAGGAACTCCACCTTGAGCGGGTCGCCCAGCTTCACGCCCGCCTTGGCCACCAGTTCGCGCGGGATATTGCTCCACACGTTGCCGTAGTGGATATCGAGCACCGGGATCATGCCCTTGAGTACGCCGCTTTCCTGCACAGCATGCTGATAGGGCAAGCGCACCATATCCGCCGCAGGCATCAGCGGGCCGACTTGCTCGAAACCGATCACGCCCGCCGCCAGCCGCGCCCCGGTATAGCCGAACACGTCGCGGCCGTGGAAGGTGTTGGACGCTTCCGAGCCCGGCAGGCGGTTGACCTTCTCGTCGATGATCCGCACCGCGTCCACGCCCTCGATCTCGTCAATCAGCGTGAGCAGCCCGTTGTCCGGCCCCACGTAATAGTGCCCGGCCTTGGTGCGCGCGACGATCGAGCGGCGCGCGGTGCCCACGCCCGGATCAATCACCATCACGAACACCGTGCCCTTCTGCCAATACGGCGCGACCTGATAGAGGCGGTAGGCCCCGTCCCAGATCCCGTCGATCTCATGGCTGAGGTCGGAAATCAGCAGCTTGGGTGAGACGCTGTAGGCCACGCCCTTGACCTCGGACACCGCGCCGTCGCGCAGGCCGAAATCGGTCATCAGCACCAGCGGAGCCTGCTGGCGGACGGCATGATGCGCCGCCGCAGGCTTGGCCATGACCGCCCCCGGCGCACCTGCCGCCATCAGCACCGCCGCACTCGCCGCCATCCACATCGCATTTGCCCGCATCACGCTGATCTCCTGAACCTTGCGCCCGCCTTGTGCCGCCGCAAGCGCCGGTTCGGCAAGAGGTGCGGCAACTTTTCTCCCGCGCCGCTTGCAGCGTCCGAACTCTGCACTTCCCCCGCGTCCGCCCCGTCTGCTACGCCGTTCCCGGGCCACGCGGGGGAATGAAAAGTACCATGAATGCACGCACCACCGCGCTGATCGCCGGGCCGCTCGGGCTGCTCGCCACGCTGATCCTCGCCGCGCCCTCGGGTATGCCGAGCGCCGCGTGGTACACATCGGGCCTCGTGTGGTGGATGGCGGTGTGGTGGATGACCGAGGCGATGCCGCTTTCGGCCACCGCGATGCTGCCGTTCATCGTGCTCCCGCTGACCGGCGTGACCGATGCGAACAAGACCGCGGCGGCCTATTACTCGCCGATCATGTTCCTGTTCGTGGGCGGCGCGTTCCTCGCGCTGGCGATCGAGCGCACCGGGCTGCACCGCCGCCTCGCGCTGGCGATGCTGGCGCATGCGGGCTCCAGCCCCAAGCGGCTGCTGCTCGCGGTGATGGCCGCCACGGCCACGATCTCGATGTTCATCTCGAACACTTCGACCGCGCTGATCATGATGCCGATGGCGCTCGCGATCCTGAGTTCGGGCGGCGTGAAGCACGGCGACACCGACGGCATGGCGGGCGCGCTGCCGATGGGCGTGGCCTTTGCCGCGACGCTGGGCGGCTATGGCACCATCGTCGGCACGCCCACCAATGCCATCGCAGTCGCGCTGCTCGACCGGACTTTGGGGGTGAAGATCAGCTTCATCGAATGGTCCGCCTATGGCCTGCCGGTGGTGCTGATCGGCGTGCCGCTCGCCGCGATGATCATCGGCCGGGTCCACCGGCTGCACGGCGGCAGCTTCGATCCCGCCGCCGCGCGAGGTGCCATCGAACATTCGGCCCACTGGACCGTGCCCGAGCAGCGCCTCGTGCCGCTGTTCGTGCTGACGGTGCTGGCGTGGGTCACGCTTCCCGTCACCGAAGGGCTGTTCCCCAAGGGCGGGCTGACCGACGGCACGATTGCCGCCATCGCAGGCCTCGTGTTGTTCATCCTGCCCGATGGCACCGGGCGCCCGATGCTCACTTGGAAGGAGGCCAACCGCGCGCCGTGGGACGTGGTGCTGATGTTCGGCGGCGGGCTCAGCCTCGCGATGGGAATGGATGCCTCGGGCCTCAGCGACTGGCTCGGCACCGCGATGCTGCCGTTGAAAGCCGTGCCCTTGCCAGTGGTGGCGCTGGTGCTGGTCGCGTTCGTCATCGTCGTTACCGAATTTGCCAGCAATATCGCGGCGGCGAGCGGCATCATGCCGGTGGTTGCGGCGCTGTGCGGGGCGCTCAAGGCCGATCCGATCCTGCTCGCGCTCCCCGCCGCGCTGGCCGCCAGTTGGGGCTTCATGCTCCCCGCCGGGACCGGGCCCAACGCGCTCGCGTGGAGCACCGGCCACATCGCCATGCCGCGCGTGCTGCGCGCGGGGCTGCTGCTCGATCTGGCGGGCGCGGTGCTGATCGTCGGCGTGGTCTGGGGCATGGCGGCGCTCTTGCGCGGGGGGGTATAAGGGCCCCGATGAACGACCCCGACGACGAATTTTCCGCCTTCACGCAAGGGGCGAACCGCGTGCTCGGCTCGCCGGTGCGGCTGCTGTCGGGCACGCTGATCTATGTCGCGGTGATTTTCGTCGTCTCGACCATCGGCTATATCACGCATGGCTGGCCGCCGGGCGATGCCGCGTACATGGTGCTCCTCACCATCTTCTCGGTCGGCTATGGCGAAGTCCGCCCGATCGACACGACTTTCCTGCGGCTGTGGACCACCGCCACCATCGTGCTCGGCTGCACCGGCATGATCGTGCTGACCGGCGCGCTGGTGCAGGTGTTCACGCTGTTCCAGTTCCGCCAGCTCCTGGGGATCGACAAGATGCAGACCGATATCGAGAAGCTCAAGGACCACGCGATCATCTGCGGGCTCGGCCGCATCGGCGTCCAGCTCGCCAAAGCGCTGACCGAAGCGCGCCACCCGTTCCTGATCATCGAGCGCAACCCCGCCAAAGTCGAGGACGCCAAGGCGCAAGGCTGGCTGGCCATGGTGGGCGAGGCGACGCACGAGGACGTGCTGCGGCTGGCTGGGATCGAACACGCGCGCGTGCTGGCCTCGGTGCTGCCCGATGATGCGGCCAACGTGTTCATCACGCTGTCGGCGCGCAGCCTCAATCCCAAAGTCCAGATCATCGCGCGCGGCGAGGCTCCGACCACCGAGCGCAAGCTGTTCCACGCGGGCGCAGACAAAGTCGTGCTGCCCACCCACATCGGCGCGGAGCGGATCGTCGAGCTGATCCTCTACCCCGCGACCGACGCCGCGATCCAGAACGCCGAACACATGTCGGACACGCGCCGCTTCCTCCACGACATCGGCCTCGATCTCGAAGTCGTCACCGCCGTGCCCAAAGGCGCACTGACGGGCGCGAGCGTGGGCGAAGCCGAACGGCGCGGCGCGGGCGCGTTCTTCATCGTCCAGATCGACCGCGCGAACGGCCAATCCATCCAGCACCCCGGCGAGGACGTGAACATCGAACCGGGCGATTCGATCCTGCTGGTGGTGCGCGGCACAAGGCTATCGGCCGGCGCCATCTTCGGCGTACCCGCCACCCCGGTGAAGCAGGGGCGCGCGTATTTGGGGTGAGGTGCCATCTTGCGCACCATAGCACTCAGTGCTACATAACACTATGTCCGTGTCCACTCACCCGCGTGCTTTCAAGACTGGCTGGTTTGCCAAGGCCGCGAAGAAGGCGAAGATTTCGGACGTGATGTTGTGCAAGGCAATCCTGCAGGTGATCGCCGGGCAAGCCGATGATCTGGGCGGCGGGGTGTTCAAGAAGCGCCTCTCGAACAATCAGTATCGCTCGATCATTCTGGCGCGCGGCGGCGATTTCTGGGTCTACCAGTATGTGTTCGCCAAGCAGGACCGGGCAAATATCGAGGACGACGAGTTGGCGGCATTCCGGATGCTCGCCAAGGAATACGGAGCGATGACGCTAGAGCAGGCCAAATCCCAAG
Source organism: uncultured Sphingomonadales bacterium (assembly GCA_903828025.1). GTDB lineage: Bacteria > Pseudomonadota > Alphaproteobacteria > Sphingomonadales > Sphingomonadaceae > Novosphingobium. The sequence goes on along the minus strand of CAIKKO010000466.1, from coordinate 1,113 downwards.
TCGCGGACAGACATTGGATCGAGATTTGCCAGACCGAACTGGAGCAAGCGCGATGAGCAAGCGGAAATTCAAGAGCGATGCGTTCGAGTCCATCCATGCCTCGGCCGAGGCACTGCACCGCACCGGCGTGATCGACAAGGCGACCATGCGCGATTTCGATGAACGCTGCCTTTCGGCCACCCCCGCGTTCGCGCCCAAGGATATCCAGCGGCTGCGCGAAGCCAACAAGGTCAGCCAACCCGTGTTCGCCCGCTATCTCAACACCAGCGAGTCAACGGTGGAGAAGTGGGAAACCGGTGCCAAACGCCCCAGCGGCATGGCCTTGAAGCTGCTCGCCATCGTCGAGAAGCATGGGTTGCAGATGCTGGCTTGAGGGCGCGGGATGAAGCGCATTTTGCGCGATGTGCCGTTCAATGTCCTTTGCAGGAATGCGCTACCGAACCGCGCTGTTGTCCGAGCGATCCCCCCTCCCCCAGCATTTCCGCGGCCAAACATCGGAAACGAAGGCTTAAGGCAAAGGGCTTAGAAGCCGGCGCGTAGGAGACGTCCATGCGCCTGAGTTCTTTGCTGCTTATTCTGCTCAGTGTCAGCATGTCGGCCGGGGCGCAGCTGTGTCTGAAGCTGGGCGTGAAGCAGGTGCAGGCGGGCGCGCTGGGATCGGTGGTCGTGGGCTACATGACCTCGCCGTTCGTGGTCGGGGGCCTGGCGCTCTATGGGCTGGGCGCGTTTGTCTGGCTGTTCGTGCTCTCGCGCATCGAGCTGAGCGCGGCGTATCCGTTTGTCGGGCTCGGCTTCATCATGACCATGCTGATCGGGGCCTTCGCGCTGGGTGAGAACGTGACCGCGACGCGCATTGCCGGCACGCTGCTGATCGCCGCCGGGTGCCTCTGCGTGGCGCGCAGCGTGGCCTGACATGAACAGCCTGACCTCCATCCCGGCCCCGCGCCAACCGTATGAGCCCGCGCCGTCCGGCTTGCTGGACAGCACCGGCCCGCTCATCGTCGATCTCGATCAGACGCTGGTGCGCGGTGACATCGCGATCGAAGCGATGGTGCGCGTCGCGCGGCGCGGGGTGTGGTCGCTGCTTGCGCTGCTGTGGGTGTGCTGCAAGGG
>CAIKKO010000465.1 GCA_903828025.1 uncultured Sphingomonadales bacterium | reverse complement strand
GCGATCGAGGCCGCGCAGCAACGCTTCGGCCTGCCGGTCGTGACCGCGTCCAGCTGCACCGTGCGGCAGATGCTGCAGGCGCTTGGCCTGCCTGCCATTGTGCCCGGCTACGGCGCGGCCTTGTCTGCTTGACCCGCTTGCTCGATAAGGCGGGCAATCCGCTTGTCAGGAGCACCCGCAGCGCCATGAAATCCGAGTATTACCGCAACTGGCACCTCGCCAACGACGAGACCGAGTTCAAGGTCACCGAAATGGAATTCGCGCTGCTGCGCGTGCTCGAGGCTTTCGCGCGCTGGGTGGCGGCGGCCGACGAGATTGTCGGCCTGTCAGAGCTCAAACATGCCGAGCACGTGATCCTGCACGTGATCCGCATGCAGAACCGCCCCAAGAGCGGCGCGACTATCGCCCGTCTGCTCAACCGCGATGATCTGCCCAATATCCAGTACAGCCTGCGCAAGCTCGAAAGCTCTGGCCTGATCCACAAAAACAAGGAAGCCGGGACCAAAAACCACAGCTACTCGATCACCAAGCTGGGCGAGCGGCTGACCAACGAGTATTCCAAGCTGCGCAGTGAGATCCTCATGCGCAAGTTCCGCAGCCTGACCAACTTCGACGAGCGCGTGGAAGACGCGACCGAGCTGCTCTCGATCATCACCGGGATCTACGAGGAATCCGCCCGCACCTCGGTCACGCTCAACCGCGCGAGCGAAGTCTAAAGGCCAAGGTCAGCGCGCGGCCGCATCAGCGTGTCGATGCAGGCGTAGAGGATCTTCTCCAGACAGGGCATGAGATCGGGCACATAGGTCGCGCCCATGCCCCCCAGCCCTTCGGCGATGGGTTCGGGCGAGCCTTCCGCAGGCCAGGGCCAGCCGATGCGCGCTGTCGGCACGCCCAGACGGCGCAGCGCTGCGCCATCGGTCTGCCCGCCGAGCGGATCGGGGGTGACATAGGCCCGGTTCTCGATCATTTCCCACCCGCGCCGGCAGGACTGGATGATCCAGTTCGACGGATCGGTCGTGCCGCCGGGGGTCGAGCCATACATCTCCCAATCGCAGTCGATTTCGGGGAAACGCGCGGCCAGACCCTGCATGAACGCTTCGAACTGGGCTTTCACTTCGCCCGGCGTGGTGCGCGGACTGATGCGCACGTCGAAGAAGATTTCGGTGACCGCGCTGGGGAACGCAGGCCGTTCCGGCCAGCCGCCGCGCACGCCCGCGATCCAGCCGTGGGGATAGATATCGCCCGAGCGGTTCTTCTCCGCATAGTCGATCAGCCATTGTTCCAGTTCGAGGATCACGGTCGCCGCCGGAACGACCGAGCTGCGAAAACCAGGGATACCGCGCGGCACCCCGGCATAGCCGAGCGTGCCCTTCACCTGAATCTTGAACCAGCCCATGCCGGGTTCTTCGTGATAGACCCAGTTCCACGGCTTCATGATGATCGCGAAATCGGGTGCCATGCCGCGATTGAGCAAGTGGTGGACGCCGTGGCTCATGCCCGCATTGTCGCGCTGGGGGATCGTCACGGGCATGCCGCCATCGGCAAAGCCCACGTTGAGCGTGCCCAGCATCGGCACCTCCGCCTCGATCAGCGCGGTCGCCACTTCGAGCAGGCTCGCGACCATCGCCTTGGGATTGGACGAGCCGAGGCCGTAAACCCAATCGCCGACCATCTTGGCCGAAGGGCGCAAATCGGCGAACTGTTCGGGCCCCGCCCACGGATAATCGGTTTCATCGCCTTCCAAATGCGTGTCGATCGGCGCGTAGAGCAGCAGAGTCGCCCCGCCGCCTGCCCCGCGCTTTTCGCCCAGCACGTTGGACGAAATCGGCGTCATCGGGTCCAACTTGGCATCAAGCCCGATGCGCGCCATGTGCTCCGCCACGAATTCGGCAGCGTTCCGGGTCGCGCCAGTGGGCGAATGGATATCGGTGATATCGAACAGGAGCTGCTTGAGCCGCGCCGGATCGAGACGGGCCTTCGCGCGCGCAAACGCGGCCTCCATTTCCGGCGTGAAGGGCGCGGATGTGGTGGGTTCCATGGTCAGTTCTCCCTTGGCGCAGCCAGCGCCGCAATGGCCGTGATGTTGGACAGCATGCGCCGGTCGAGGCCCGGCGCGCCGATCACTTGCAGTCCCAGCGGCAGGCCATCGTCTTGCCAGGCGGCGGGAAAGCCGAAGCAGGGCGCGCCAAGCGCGGTCCACAGGCGCTGGAACACGGGATCGCCGGTTGCCGCCAGCCCCAGCGGTGCAGCGCCGGTCGCGCCGGGCACGAGCAGCAGATCGACGCCGTCAAATACCTCGCCCGCCAGCGCCTTGCATTCCCGCTGCAAGGCGAGCGCGGCCTGATAGTCCGCTTCGCTCTCGCCCGCGCCCGCATCAATCATCGCGATGAAGGCCGGGCTGACCAGCGCGGCATGATCGCGGCGGATATGCCCCATGACCATCGACGCTTCGCGGCGGTGGATCAGGATTTGCGCTGCGATGAGCCCATCAAACGGTTGGGGCAGATCCCGCCGGACTACGGTATGCCCTGCCGCGCGCAAGGTTTCGGCAAACGCGAGGAACGCGGCCTGCATCTCGGCGCTGGCCCCATCCCAAGCCGGGCTGCGGCACAGCCCCACCGTGAGCGAGGCAGGGGCAGCCGGCACGCTATCCTCGCCCGAAAGCACCGCATCTGCCGCCGCAATCACCGCAAGATCGCGCGCAAACAGCCCCAGCGTATCGAGGCTTGGGGCGGTTTCGAGCACGCCGCCAAGGGGGTAGCGGCCAAAGCTGGGCTTGAAGCCGAATGTACCGCAAAAGCTCGCCGGGCGGATGACCGAACCGGCGGTCTGGGTGCCCAGCGCCAG
>CAIKKO010000464.1 GCA_903828025.1 uncultured Sphingomonadales bacterium | reverse complement strand
CGTCATGGACCGGCAGCGCTCGATCTCCGCCGCGAGGGCAGCGGGAGAAGGCTGGGTCAAGGCCGTGACAACGCCGAGGCCGCCCGCGTTGGAAACCGCGCTCGCCATCTCGGCAACCCCGACCCACTGCATGCCGCCCTGAACGATCGGGTGCTCGATCCCGAGCATTTCGGTAATACGCGTCTTCAAAGCCATCTCATCCCCCTTTGCTATCCTGCATGCATCGCCCGTCTGACTGCCCACAGGTTGGCGCGTGAGGCAACAGTCAATTTTACGCAATGCTGCCAGATGCTAAACCGCCACCGCCAGTTCGGTCGCCTGCAGAATCGCACGCTTGGCATCGAGTTCCGAGGCCTCGAACGCCCCGCCGATCAGTTGGGCAGCGAGCCCCCGCGCGATGAGTTCATCATAGAGCCCGCGCGCCGGTTCCTGTCCGGCACAGACGATCACGGTGTCCACCTCCAGCAGGCGCGGTTCGCCCTCCACGCGGATGTGCAGGCCCGCATCGTCGATCCGCTCATACTCCACGCCGCCCAGCATGTGCACACCGCGCCACTGCAAGGTCAGCCGGTGCGTCCAGCCGGTGGTGCGGCCAAGGCCCTTGCCCACCGCGCTGGTTTTGCGCTGTAGCAGCCAGACCTCACGCCCGCTTGAGGCGACCTCGGGCACCACCCCGGTAACCCCGCCGCGCGGATGGTTCCGGAAATCGATGCCCCATTCCTTGGCGAACACGTCGATGTCGAGCGAGGCGGAGGTTCCCGCATGGGTGACCAGCTCGGCCACATCGAAGCCGATGCCGCCCGCGCCCATGATCGCCACGCGCTGGCCGACTTTGGCCTTGCCGGTGATCACATCAATGTAGCTGACCACATTGGCCCGGTCGATGCCGTCCAGCGCGGGCACGCGCGGGGTGATGCCGGTGGCGACCACGATTTCGTCGAATCCGCCCGCCGCCAGCGCATCGGCATCCACCCGCGTGCCAAGCTTCAGGTCGATCCCGTGGACTTCGATCATCCGCCCGAAGTAGCGCAAGGTTTCGTCGAACTCCTCCTTGCCGGGGATCTTGCGCGCGAGATTGAACTGCCCGCCAATTTCGCTTGCCGCATCGTAGAGCGTGACCTTGTGCCCGCGCCCCGCCGCAATCGTGGCGAAGGCCAGACCGGCAGGCCCCGCGCCCACCACCGCGATGCGCCGCGCTACCTCCGCTGGCTTGACCGTGATCTCGGTCTCGCGGCAGGCGCGCGCGTTGACGAGGCACGACGTGAGCTGGCCCGTGAAGGTGTGATCGAGGCAGGCTTGGTTGCAGGCGATGCAGGTGTTGATCTCGTCCTCGCGGCCATCGCGCGCCTTGTTGACCAGCTCCGCATCGGCCAGCATCGGCCGCGCCATCGAAATAAGATCGGCATCGCCGCGCGCCAGAACGTCTTCGGCGACATGCGGCATATTGATGCGGTTGCTGGTGATGAGCGGGATCGAGACCGCCTCACGCAGCCGCCCGGTCACTTGCGCAAAAGCCGCGCGCGGCACCATCGTGGCGATGGTCGGCACCTGGCTTTCATGCCAGCAGAAGTGCGTGCTGATCACATCTGCGCCATTGGCTTCGAGCGCCTTGGCCAGACTGGTCACTTCCTCCCACGCGAGCCCGCCCTCCAGCATGTCCATCGCCGAAATGCGGAAGATCAGCATCTTGTCTGGCCCCAAAGCCGCACGCGCACGGCGCACGACCTCGACCGCGAAGCGCATGCGGTTTTCCCATGAGCCACCCCAGCGGTCGGTGCGCTGGTTGGTGCGTTCGACAAGGAACGTCGAGATCAGATAGCCTGCCGAACCGATGATCTCGACCCCGTCATAGCCCGCTTCGACCGCGAGCGCGGAGCACTTGGCGAAGGCGGCGATCTGCTCCTCGATCCCCGCCTCATCCAGTTCGACCGGCGGCACTTTGGCCAGCCGCGAACGCACCGGCGAAGGGCCGACCGGCTCGCGCACATTGGCAATCGAGCCGGAGTGCAGGATCTGCATGCAGATCTTGACCTCGGGATCGGCGGCATGGACGGCATCGGTCACCGCGCGGTGCATCGGCACTTCGGAGGGCTCGCTCAGTTTCGCGCCGCGCCCGCCGCTGGGGTGCGGGGTGATCCCGCCAGTGATGATCATGCCGACGCCCCCCTTCACCCGCTCGACGAAGTAGGCGGAGAGCCGCTCGGCCGCATTGGGCAGGTCTTCGAGGCCCGAGTGCATCGAGCCCATGATGATCCGGTTCTTGAGCCGCTGGCCCCGGATCGTGAGCGGGGAGAACATGAGCGGATAAGTGGCGTGAGGCATTGGTCGGTCCGTTCTCAATCGGGGCGATAGTTCGGGGCGCGCTTTTCGAGGAAGGCGCTGAGCCCTTCGGCGAAGTTCGGGCTGGCGGCGGTCATCAACTGGTTGCGGTTCTCGATCGCCATCGCCGCTTCCAGGCTGGGGGCATCGACCGCGAGGTTCAGCCCCTCCTTGGTCATGCGCAGCCCCATCGGCGAGGCTGCCAGCAGATCATCGACATAAGGCTGTGCCGCTGCTTCAAGTTGGTCGTCTGGCACCACTTCGCTCACCAGTCCGGTGGCGAGTGCACGCGGGGCATGAATGAAGCGCCCGGTCAGCATCAGCTCCGAAGCGACCGAACCGCCAACCAGGCGCGGCAGGAAATAGCTCACCCCCATGTCGCAAGCGGAGAGGCCGAGCTTGATGAAAGCCGCATTCATCCGCGCGCTCTCTCCGGCGATGCGGATATCGGCCGCCAGCGCGAAGGCGAAGCCGCCGCCGCAAGCCGCACCATGCACGAGCGCAACGATGGGCTGCGGGCAGCGGCGCATCTTGACATAGACGTCTGCCAGAAAGCCCTGAAACCCGAAGCCGCCGCCGAACGGATCGTCCGCGCTGTTGGTCCCGCTGCGCTCCTTGATATCGAGCCCGGCGCAAAACGCGCGGCCCGCGCCGCGCATCACCACCACGCGCGTTTCGCGGTCGTTGTAGAGCGCGCCGAAATAGGCGTTCAGCTCCTCCACCATCTCGAGCGAGAGCGCGTTGTACACTTCGGGGCGGCTCAGCGTCAGCCAGTCGGCAGCGCCGCGCTTTTCAACCGTGATCGTCCGGTAGCTCATCGCATCCTCCATCCCATGTCGTGGCACGCTTTGGACCTGCCGATTTTGCCAGCGCATCCGATCATGTCGCCGCAATCCCGCCCATCAGCAAATCGACCACACGCGTGACATAGGCTGCAATCGCAGCCTCATCGAGGTGCACGCCGGGAGCCATGCGGCCGGCGTGGGTTTCCATCGCGGAGAGCAGCATGTCGGAGGCGAGCGCAAGGCTGATGCCATCGCGCACCTGGCCGCGTTCGCGGGCGCGGCGCAGGATGGCGATGGCCTGTGCGGTCACCGATTCGATCACCGGACCGATGCGGGCGGCGAGTTCGGGATAGGTGGTGAGATCGCGGCGCAAGTGGCGGGCGACACCGCCGCCGGTTTCGAGATAGCGCGACAGGACGAGGCAGCCGAAGGCGTTCAGATCTTCTCTAAGGTCGCTCGTATCAATCATGGCAAGTGCCTGCCAGCGGCCCTCGATCATCGCCGACAGCAAGTCCTCGGCGCTGGTCCAGCGGGCGTAGAGCGTGGACTTGCCGATGCCTGCCCCGCGCGCCACCGCATCGAGGCTGAAGCCCGCCCAGCCTTGCGCGCCATAGGCCTGCGCGGCGGCTGACAGGATCCGCGCCTCGGCATCCGGATGGCGCGGACGGCCGCGGGGGCGTGGCTCCGGGTTGGCGACAGGCCGTTGCATCGGAGCGGCATATCATTTATGGACAGTTTTCGTCCAATAATATTTGCCGCGCGCAGGTGGGGATAGCCGAAGTGGAATCAGACGCAGTCCAACGTCCGCTGGCCGGGATCACCGTGGTCGATCTGGTCGCCGGTCCGCTCGCCGGAATCGCGCGGGGGCTGCGCGAACTGGGGGCCGACGTTGTCCGCCTTGAAATCGGCGGTCGCGGCGCACCGCCCGCCAAGCCCGGACAGGCGCGCGAGCAGCTGGCCTACTGGACCGCCAATCTCGGCAAGCGCATCGAGACCGTGGCCGCAGGCAGCGCGCAGCTGGCCGACTGGCTGGCCCGCGCCGATCTCATCATCGAAGACCTCTCCGCCGAACCCGAACCCGATCCCGCCCGCTCCATCGACTGGGCCGCGCTCGCCGCCGCCAATCCCGCGCGCGTCCACATGAGCGTCAGCGGCTTTGGCCTCGGCAACAGCCATTCGGGCTGGCAGTGGACCGATCCGGTGCTCCACGCGCTGTCCACCGAACTGTCGCGTTCGGGCATCAAGGACCGCGCGCCGCTGCTGCCCCCCGGTGAGATCGCGCTGCAATGCGCCGTTTCGCAAGGCACCTACGTGGCGATGGCGGCGCTCACCCACGCGTTGGTGACCGGCACCGGCGACAGGGTCGATTATGCCGCGCTCGACGGCGCAACGCAGGCGCTCGATCCGGGCTATGGCATTGGCGGCAGTGCGACCAATGGCCGCCCGCCGCGCCTGCTGCCGCCGGGCCGTCCGCCCAAGGGCATCCAGTATCCGATCATTCCGGTCGCCGACGGCCACGTGCGGCTGTGCATCCTGGCCCCGCGCCAGTGGCAGGGCATGCACCGCATGATGGGCGAGCCGGCTGCCTTTGCCGATCCCAAGTACATGGACATCATGGTCCGCTTCAAAGACCCGGACCTGCTGCCCGCCATGGCCCGGTTCCTTGGCGACAAGACCCGCGCGGAGATCGAGGCGCTCGGCCAGCAGCACGGGGTGCCGCTGGCGGGGCTGCTCTCGCTGTCCGATTGCCTTGCCGCCGACCATATCCGCGCGCGCGGCGTGTTCACCGAAGTGGACTTGCCCGATGGCACGCGCGCGCCCTTCCCCAACGGTTTGATGGTGATTGATGGCGCGCGGATGGGGCCGCTGCACGCCAGCGGCGCGGTGCCTCCCAGCCCTGCCGAACTGCGCCCTGCCGAACCGCGCCCGGCAGCATCCGCTGGTCCGACGCCAACGCGCCCGCTGGAGGGCATAAAGGTGCTCGATCTCGGCGTGATCGTGGTCGGCGCGGAAACCGGGCGGCTGCTCGGCGATCTGGGGGCCGAAGTGGTCAAGATCGAATCGCAGGCCTTCCCCGATGGATCGCGCCAGACGTACCTCAAGATCGGGCTTTCCACCGGGTTCGGCGCAGGGCACCGCAACAAGCGCAGCCTTGGCCTCAATCTCAGGTCCGACGAAGGCAAGGCGCTGTTTCGCCGCATGGTGGCCGAGGCCGATGTGCTGCTGTCCAACTTCAAGCCCGGCACGCTCGAATCGCTGGGGCTTGGTTACGCCGAGCTCAGCGCAATCAACCCGCGCCTGAGCGCGGTGGAATCGAGCGCGTTCGGCGCGACCGGCCCCTGGGCCAAGCGCATGGGCTATGGCCCGCTGGTGCGCGCCGCCGCCGGGCTCACGCGCAAATGGTGCTATCCGGATGATCCCGACGGCTTTTCAGACCCGGTGACGATCTACCCGGATCATATCGGCGGGCGGATCGGGGCCACGGCGGTCATGGCGCTGCTCGCGCGGCGGATGCGCACCGGGCGCGGCGGCCATGTCGATGTGAGCCAGGCCGAAGTCATGCTCGCCCATCTCGCCACCGAGATCGCCGGAACCGCGCTTGGCCTGCCCGGCATCGAACAGGCCCCCGATGCACCGTGGGGCGTGTTCCCGGCCATGGGTGACGACCAGTGGTGCGTGGTCACGGTGCGCGATGATGCCGATTGGCAGCGGCTTGCCGCGGTGATCGGGGCGCCGGACGTGCCTGCCGCAACGCGCGCCGAACGGCTGGCGGGCAAGGCCGCGCTCGAAGCGCATCTGGCGCAGTGGCTGGCGGCGCGCGAGCCCCAAGCCGCCGCGCAAACCTTGCAGGCCGCCGGGGTTCCCGCCGCGCGCATGCTGCGCGTGATCGAACAGCCCGAGTATCCCTATTTCGTGGAGCGCGGCCTGTTCCGCACCGACGCGCACGATCTGCTGCCCGAGCCGCTGGTGGCAGAGCGCCGCCCGGCAGTGTGGCACGCCATTGCCGATGCGGCCGCTGGCCCCGCTCCGCTGATGGGGCAGGATACCATGGCCGTGATGCGCGATTGGCTGCACCTTGATGAGGCCGAACTGGCTCGGCTCGAAGCCGAAGGCGTGCTGGAAGGCATTCCGGAGAAAGTCCGGGCGATGATCGCCGACGGGGCCTATATGCAACAGTCCAGCAAGGAGACTGCGCGATGACCGATGAAGCTCCCCCCGCCGTTTTGACCGAACTGCGCGGCAATGTGCTGCTGATCACGATCAACCGGCCGCAGGCGCGCAATGCGGTGAACGCGGCGGTCCATCTCGGGATTGGCGAAGCGCTGGAGCGGGCCGAGGCCGATCCCGAAATCCGCGTGGTGATCCTCACCGGCGCGGGCGACAAGGCGTTCTGCGCCGGGGCCGATCTGGTCGCGCTTTCGCGCGGCGAGCGCCTTGCCCCGCAAGACAAGACGCAGGCCGCATGGGGCTTTGCCGGTTTCGTCCAGCATCCGATTTCCAAGCCGGTGATCGCGGCGGTCAATGGCTTCGCGCTGGGCGGCGGCACCGAATTGGCGCTCGCCAGCGATCTGGTGATTGCGGCTCAAACCGCGCAATTCGGCCTGCCCGAAGTGAAGCGCGGGATCATGGCGGCAGCGGGCGGCGCGTTTCGCCTGATCCAGCAAGTGCCGCCCAAGATCGCGCTGGAATACCTGATGACCGGCGAGCCGTTCAGCGCCGCGCGCGCCGCCGAACTCGGCCTTGTCAACAAGGTCGTGCCCGCCGACAGCCTGCTCGACGAAGCCTTTGCGCTGGCCGCGCGCATCGCTGCCAACGCGCCGCTTTCGGTGCAGGCGTCCAAGCGCATCGCGCTGCAGATCATCGACCACCACCGCGCGGCAGAAGATGGCTTCTGGGCGCAGAATGCCGCCGAAATGCGCGTGCTGATGCAAAGCGACGACGCGCGTGAAGGCCCCCGCGCCTTTGCCGAAAAGCGCGCACCGGTGTGGAAAGCACAGTGACCAAGGAGCGCCCGATGGCCATGACCGATCCCGAACGCATTCCCGTCATCATCGGCGTGGGGCAGATCAACGACCGGCCCGAAAGCCCCGAACTGGGCCTCAATCCGCCAGAGCTGATGGCCGCCGCGCTGCGGCTGGCCGAAGCGGATGCGGGCGGCGATATTCTGGGCAAGCTGGATAGCCTCGCCATCGTCGATCAGATCAGCTTCCGCCAGCTTGGCACCTTGTGCGAAGGCCTCGCCGCTGCGATCGGGGCCAATCCCAAGGTCAACTACCAGTCCGAAGCGCCGCATGGCGATACCCCGATCCGCCTGCTCAACGAGGCGGCCAACCGCATCGGCGCGGGCGAAGTGGTGCTCGCCGCCGTGGTCGGGGCCGAAGCGCTGCGCACCGCCGCCGGCCTTGCCGCGCGCGCCGCGAAAGGTGAGGACAAGAGCTACAACGCGGTGCGCGCTGCCTCCTCCCGGCGCGATCCGAACTATGCGCAGCGCCACGGCCTGTCCGCGCCGGTCGATGTCTATCCGATCTACGAGAACGCGGGCCGCGCCGCCTATGGCCAGACCCTCGCCGAAGCGCAGGCCGAAAGCGGCGCGATCTGGTCGCGCTTCAGCGAAATTGCCGCTGCCAACGACGGCGCGTGGATCCGCAAAGCGGTTTCGGCGGAGGAAATCCTCACCCCCGGGCCCAGCAATCGCCCGCTGGCGTTTCCCTATACCAAGCTGACCGTGGCCAATTCCTCGGTCAATCAGGGCGCGGGCTTCATCGTCACCAGTCTGGCCGAAGCACGGCGGCGCGGGATTGCCCAGGACCGGATCGTGTATGTCGGCATGGGCGCGGCGGCCAAGGAAGACCCCAGCATCCTGCGCCGCGACCGCTATGACCGCTCGTCCAGCATGGACACCGCGATCCGCCGCACGCTGGACCTCAACCAGATGCAGGGCAGCGATTTCGATCTGGTCGAGCTTTACAGCTGCTTCCCCTGCGTGCCCAAGATGGCGCGGCGCACGCTGGGCTGGCCGCTCGACAAGCCGATGACCGTGTTCGGCGGGCTGACCTTTGGCGGCGGCCCCATCGCCAATTACATGAGCCACGCGGTCGTCTCGATGGTCGAGCGGCTGCGCGAGGGTGGCGGCCAAGGCGGAGCGCGCAACGGCTTCCTCTTTGCCAATGGCGGCTATGCCACCGACAACCACTGCATCGTGCTCTCCGCCGAACCGGTCGCCGCCGCGCAGTTCCCGCAGGACTTCGACTATCAGGCCGAAGCCGATGCCGCGCGCGAACCCATCCCGGAACTGGACAAGGACTACGCGGGCGAAGCGGTGATCGAAAGCTACACCGTGTTCCACACCCGCGACGGGGTGCCCGGCAGCGGCGTGGTGGTGGCGCGCACGCCGCAGGGCAAGCGCACGCTGTGCCATGTCGATGTGACGGATACCGCGATGCTGGCGTTCTTCATGGACGGCGCGGTCGAGCCGGTCGGCACGGTTGGACGGATCGTGGTGGCGGGCGAGCAGCGCGTCTGGGAAAACTGAAACCGGTCAATCACACAAGGACGTATCCATGCTGAACTATGCAACCGTGGGCACAAACGATCCGGCGCGCGCCGCTGCCTTTTATGAAGCCTTGCTCGGCGATTTCGGCTGGCAGACCATCATGGCCAGCCCCAACGGCGGGCGCACCTTTGCGCATGCTTCGGGCAGCATGCTGGGCGTGGTGCCGCCGCGCGATGGCGGCCCCGCCACGGCCGGCAACGGCACGATGCTGGGGTTTGCGGTCGGCTCGATCGAGGCGGTCAGCGCGTTTCACGCCAAGGCCATGGCGCTCGGCGGCACCGACGAAGGCGCCCCCGGCAATCGCGGCAACGACGAAACGCCGTTCTACTTCGGCTATCTGCGCGATCTCGATGGCAACAAGCTCTGCGCCTATTTCATCCCGCCGCGCGGCTGAGGGGGCAGGCCATGATCGCACTGGTGGTCACGATGACCGTCGCGCCGGAAAATCAGCCGGCGTTCGAAGCCGCTATGGGCGACATGGCCCGGGCCTCGCTGGAAAACGAGCCCGGCGTGAAGCTCTATCAGCTGTGCAAATCGCGCGAGGACGCCGCGCTTTACCGCCTGCTGGAAATGTACGCGGATCAGGCGGCGCTCGACAGCCATCTGCAGACCGCGTGGTACAAGGCGGCGGGCCCGGTGGTCGGGCCGCTGCTCGCGGGCCCGGTCACGATGGAATTTCTCGATACGGTCTAAGCCGCCGCGCCGAGGTACCCCAGTTGCCCGGCCTTGAACACGGCCTGGCTGCGGTTCACCGCGTTGAGCTTCTCGCCCGCGCGCTGGATGTGATAGCGCACGGTGGCGTGGCTGAGCGCGAGGATCAGGCTGATTTCCTTGTCGGTCTTGCCGATGGCCGCCCAGCGCAGGCATTCCACTTCGCGCTTCGAGAGGCGGCAATCGCTCGGGATCCACTGCTGCGTGCGCATCGTGCTGACATAGCTCGCCACGAAGCGGCGGGTGAGCGCACCGAGGAAATCGCCATGTTCGGCGAACACGTCGGTCAGGTCGTCGAGAGTCTTGTCGATCGGCACGAAGCTGGTCGCGGCGATCTGGCCGAACGAGAGGTGCGAGGGCACGATGATCATCGCGCGTGATTTGCTGAACTTGGTGAACTCCGAAAAGTTCAGATCCTCAAGGTAGTTGTTGCGCGAGACGGTGAAGGCCCCGTGCACGTTGCACCAGAACGGCTCGCTTTCGTAGCGACTGGCGCGCGGGAACGGCGAGGACAGCGCCAGCGTGCCGTTTTCCCACCAGCGCTCGCCGTCTGCGGTCCAGCCGAAGATATCCGCGTTGATGATCTTGCCATCGGCATCGAGCATCTGTTCCTTCGACGCAATGTCGGGACAGACCGCGATCCTGAGATCAAGCGCCAAGGCCATGTCGCGAATGGCGACCGCCGCTGGCCGCACATCCTCAACGGCCCGAATCGTCACCCGCTCGAAGGTGCTGTTCGCCCAGTCCATGCTGCATCCTCCGCCCGCTGCCGGTTGCTCCGGAGGCTGGGCTTGATTCGCATGCTAACCTGAAGCGTGCCGTAGCGGAAGCCTATTCCGCTTCGCGT
>CAIKKO010000463.1 GCA_903828025.1 uncultured Sphingomonadales bacterium | reverse complement strand
AGCGCAAAGCCCCCGGCGGCGCGCGCAAGCGAGAGAATCTGCTGCTTCACAGATAGGCCTTCATCAGGTCGCGGCGCGGCCAGATCATGGCATAACGCTGCGGCAAGTAGCGGCCCTCCGCATAAGCAGCGCGGCGCGAGGGCGAGGTCGCGGTGGCGAGGTCGATCGAGCCCTGATCGCTGCCCATCGCCAAGAGCCGCGCGCCGCCCGCCACCGGCACCTCGCGCAAATAGGCAAGGCGCGGGCTGAGTTCGGCGAGCGCGGGATCGTAGAACCACGAAATCCCCATCAGCCCGCGCAGCGCCGGATTGCGCGCGGCCAGCTGCGCGCAGAGCGCATAGGTCTGGTCCCAGCCTGCCGGGTTGAAGCGCGCGGCGGCCATCGGATCGTGGGTGTGGATTTCCATGAACGGCGCGCGGCCCCCGCAGCGCACGGCCAGATGCCACGCCATGCCCGCCCCGCCACGCAGCACTTCGCGCAGGCCAAACCCGGCGCGCTCGAAAATCAGCTGCGCCCCGCCGGGCACCAGCACGGTGAAGGCCTGCGCCAGATCCTTGGCATAGATATCGCTCTCGGTGCCCCAAGTGTAGCTGCCCGCTGCGATATCGGTGATGATCCGGCCGAGATAAACGTCGAACTCGGCGCGGAAGGCGGGCGGAAAACCAGCGGCCAGATCGCGTTCTTGGAACCGCGCGATGGCCCAGACCAGAAAGGCCCGGCCATAAGCATCGCGGTCGCTTTCGGGAATCGTGCGGAAGGCGGCGCGAAGCGCTGCGGGCAGGTGATAGTCTTGCTGCGTGCGCGGATCAATCAACGCGCCAAGCTGTTCGAACGGGCGCTGGCGGCAGGCGGCAACCAGCTGCGGCTCCGCCATCAGCCGTTCAAGCAATTCGCTCGCAAAAGCGGGCCCCATCGCCACATCCGCACCTTTCATCCGCCGTATCCTGCACGCCCGTGGCGCGCGTTGCTTTTGGCGCAGAGAGATTACGATCAAGTAAGTGGGGCTGGCGGGTAAGTGGGGTGGGGGAGGGCCGCCAAAAAGAAACCCCGCCGAAGCGGGGTTCGTTTCTCAATTCTGGGCCCTCAATCGGGCCGGCCTTTTGGGATGGTGGGCGTAGCAAGGATTGAACTTGCGACCCCTACGATGTCAACATAGTGCTCTACCACTGAGCTATACGCCCGCACCATCAAGGCTCCCTGCGCGGCCTGCGCCGTTCGGGAGCGAGCCCATTAGCCGGGGGCGGATGGGCTGGCAAGAGGGGTTTTTGCCCCTTTCGGATTGCTTATCGCGTCGGATGCCCGTTGCCGGCCAGCGGCGACTCGGCGAAGACGCGCTCCACTTCCATCACCAAATCGCGCAAGTGGAAGGGCTTCGACAGCACGCGCGCGGTCGGTGCTTCGCGGTTGGCCTTGAGCGTGACGGCGGCAAAACCGGTGATGAACATGACCTTGGTGGTCGGGCTGATCTCCGCGCAGCGCTGCGCCAGCTCGATTCCATCCATTTCGGGCATGACAATGTCGGACAGGAGCAAGTCGAAGTGCTGTGTTTCGAGCAGCGGCACCGCTTCGGTCCCGCGATCGACGGACACAACCTCATAGCCGGCATTTTCGAGGGCCCGCGCCAGATAAGTGCGCATCGCGTCTTCGTCTTCGGCCAGCAGGATACGGATCATGGTCACCTTCGTACTACAGTGCGTGGCGGCGCAGGTTCGGGGTTGGGCCCGGGCACCCCGCCGCACGTGGCTGGCCCGTGGGGGCCGGATGAGGCTTCGTACACGCCTTCAGGTTAAGAATCTGCCCTGTTCGTGGATGTGGATGACTTTGACATGAGGCTTAATCAGCGGCAGCGTCGGCGGATGAAACCACCGGTCGCGCCTCGCGCCGATTCGCCAGTCTATGGGGGTGCATCCGTTGGGGGTGCATCGTATTGCGGTGCATCCGCTACCAGCGGGGGCCTTGTCCCCGGTCTGGCCGATGCGCCTGCGTTTTCGGTGTGGCACAACGAACCCTCGCCAATCCCGGTGGTGATCGCAGTGCCCCATGCCGGGCGCAGCTATCCGCCCGAACTGCTCGCGCGGATGCGCCAGCCCGCGTTCAGCGCGGCGCGGCTGGAGGACCGGCTGGTCGATCTGGTGGGCACCGAAGTGGCGCAGCGCACCGGCGCGCCGCTGCTCATCGCCCATGCCCCGCGCGCGATGATCGACCTCAACCGCGCCAGCGACGATATTGATTGGGAGATGGTGGGCGGTGGTGCGGGCGAGGCACGGGGCCATCCCTCCGCCGAGCCTGCTGCCACCCCGCTCGCGGCGCGGCGCGCGCGCAGCGGGCTCGGCCTTGTGCCCCGGCGGCTGCCCGGAGTGGGCGAGCTGTGGAAACGGCCGATCGAGCACGCCGATCTCGCCGCGCGGATCGCGCACGTGCATGGGCCCTATCACGCGGCGCTGTCGCAGCTGCTCGAGCAGGTCCGCGCGCGCTGGGGGGCGGTGCTGCTGATCGACCTGCATTCGATGCCCCCGCTCCCGGCCCGCGCCGGTGAACCGGCGGCCGAGTTCGTGGTGGGCGATCGTTTCGGCGCGTCCTGCGATGGCGCGCTGGTGGCAAACCTGTTTGCCGGGCTGGGCGAGGCGCGCCGTCTGGCCGCGCACAACCGGCCTTACGCGGGCGGCTATGTGCTGGAGCGGCACGCCCGGCGGGCCGACGGCGTGCACTGCCTGCAGCTGGAAATCGACCGGCGGACCTACCTCACGCCCTCGTTGGCCGAGCCGGGGCCGGGGCTGCCCGCCACGGTCGATCTGGTCGCGTCGCTGGTCCAGCGCATGGCGATCGCGGTTGCGGATCTTGGTGCCGATCTGGGCGCCGAATTGGGCCGGGACCGCCAGCGCTGGCGCGCTGCGGCGGAATAAAACCCTGCAATCCAAGAAAAAACCACCTGGAGCAATGCTCCAGGTGGCCAAGGTTCAGGGAGGAGGTGCACAGAGTGCACCTGCCGCGCCGGGCCATGAGGGGAGCGCCGACGCGACTTCCGGAAGATAGGGCCACCGCCTCTCTCGTGCAAGTGCTAAACCAGCCATTGCGGTGAGAGGCGTGTGCGTTCCCTGTCTAATCAGTATTACAGTATGGGTCTGGGTGGTTCCGGCCGGTGCAATCAGAGCACAGGCGGGGTCATCGGCCCCACGCCCAGTTCCACTTGCTTGGCGAAGATCGTGCTCATCAGATCCAGCGAGAATACATGGGCATAGACCAGCGGCAGCAGGCCGCTCTGCGCCCAGCCGCGCAGCACGTCGCCGCGCATGTCGCGCAGCTTTTCCTGATTGACCATCTGGAAGCCGCGATAGACGAACGGCTGCTCGATGCCGGGCTGCTGGATCGCGGCCTCACCGTCCATCAGCAGATCGTGCTTGGTCAGCTCTTCGATGAAATTCTGCGTGCGCTGGCCTGCCTGTTCGAACTGCTCGCAGAACGCGAGGACATTGCGGGTGGCTTCGGTCGGCTGGTCACCGCTGAACAGCGCCTCGCCATCCGGGAAATCGCCGATCAGCCCGCAGCCCGGATCGAAGCACAGCGAAAGCTCGTTGGTATCCGGCGTCAGCTTGGCAAGGAGGAACGGATAGCGGCGCGCATAAGCGGGAACATACGTGCCCGGGGTCACCGTGCCCTGCGCATCGACGAACACGTTGATGCCTTCGTTGAGGCCCATCAGCGCCAGCGGCACCGGATT
>CAIKKO010000462.1 GCA_903828025.1 uncultured Sphingomonadales bacterium | reverse complement strand
GCCCGTGCTGCAACGGCGCTTTTGCAAGGACGAACGAGATCATCGGTAGCGATAGGAAGCGCGGCGAAAGAGGTTACAGTCCGCGCTTCGGAAGTCGCCAAGCTCAACAATGCGATTTTCGACGTTACCGCGAATCGTGTTGGCCGCCCGTTCACCGAGCAAGAGGAGGCGGAAATGCGCGCTTGGCTGGCCAACAACATCAACAGCCCCGGCAACGCTGCTTTGGCAGAGGCGATCAATGACAGTGAGCCTCACCACCGCCTGTTGAAGCACTGGGCGAGAGAAAAATTCCCGCAGCCATAGCGGTTAATCGGCAATCCGCCGTGGGTCCGCAAAACTGGGCTTTTCTGGACCCAATCACTATTTGTACCCGCGTGCTTTTCCGCTGAATTGCTCTGCCGTTCACTCAAGAACGGAGACAAACATTGCAAACCAACATCCCGGAACCGCTCGCTTACAGCGTCAAGGACGCCGTTCGCGTCACAAGCATCGGCAAAACCCGTCTCTATCAGTTAATTTCGGAAGGCCGGTTGGAAGTCCGCCGCATCGGATCGCGAACCTTGATCCCGGCTGAAAGCCTTCGCCGCCTGATCGCAGGGGAGGCATGAGCCATGCGCCCTAAAAGCAAAACCCCGGCAGGCAAGGCCGGGGCTTCGCGCGTTCAACTTGGCGGCTGTTCGCAAATCCCCCTTACCTTCATGCGGCCAGCCGCGCAACTTCCGCACTTGATTGCGCTCCATCTTGGAGCCGAGGCTCTGGCCATGCTCGCCATCGCGGGAGGTGCCCATGTCTAGGCGCTACACAGGGACAAGCGGGCGCGCGCTCGCATCGATGGGGAGCGTTGCCGACACGCTGCGCGCCATTTCCTACCGCCTGATCCATGAAGCTGGCCCGCACGGCATGACAGCGCTGGAGGTGGTGAAGGCATCGGGGCGCGATCGCTGGGGCATCCAGCCGCGCATTTCCGAACTGGTTACCGCCAAATCGGTTGTAGATTCGGGGCAGACCCGCCTTAACCCTAGCGGACGGAGCGCGATCGTTTGGGTTGTGGCCGAGCATGGCCCCGAAGGCGGTGCAGCATGACTGCGCAAATCGCCGCTTACGGGCGGCTGGGAGCCGATCCAGTCCAGCGCCAATCCCAAGCGGGCAAACCTTGGGCAACGGCTTCGATGGCAGTCCAGATTGCCGAGGGCGATGACGCACCCCCGCAATGGTTTCAGCTTGTCGCTTTCGGGCGCGTTGCCGAATTGCTGGCGAAGCACGCCAAGGGCGATCTAGTGAGCGTGGCCGGACGCCTCCAGTTGAGCCGCTGGCAGGACCGCGACGGGACCGACCACGAACGGCTGCAAATCATTGCTGATACCGTCATTTCGGCGCGATCGGCGCGGCCCCGTGGTGGCAAGCGAAGGGAGCCGGGCCAGTGATCGGCGCGGCGGACCTTCGCGCCATCGCGGCGCACTACGGCGGCAAGCTGACAGGCCGCGAATGCCTGATACCGACGCCGGGCCATTCGCCGCGCGATCGGGGCACCGCTATTCGGCTGGCACCGGGCGCACCGGATGGCTTGCTGGTGGCCTGCTACAACGGCGGACAGGCCGAGGCCCTTGCGGTCAAGGATATGCTTCGCCGCGATGGCTTCCTGCCCCCGCGTGGTGATTGCCGCTCGCGCGAATTGACACAGGCCGAGCGTGAAGCGATCCACCTAGCCGAGGCCAAGCGCGCGCGGGAGAGGGCAGAGCAACACGCCATCGCTGCCGAGGAAGCCCGCCGCCGCATTGCTGGCGCACGTCCGGCCGATCCGGGCCACGCTTACCTATCCCGCAAGCGCATCGCGCCAGAGGGGCTTTGGCAGGCCGGGAAATGGCTGTTTGTGCCGATGACCGATCCCGATGGCGTGCTGTGGAATGTCCAGAGCATTCCGCCAGAGGAAGGCGCAGCCAAGCTGTTCCAAAAGGGCGGGCGCACCAAGGGCCTGCTCTGGCGCGTTGGCGAGGCCATTGACCGGCTGGTGATCGGCGAAGGCGTGGGCACGGTTGCGGCTGTCCGCCGCGCAACCGGCCTGCCCGTGGTGGCCGCGATGACCGCTGGCAACCTGCCCGACATTGCCGAGGCGATCCACGCCATGCGGCCCGACCTGACATTGATAATTGCCGCCGATGACGACGAACCGGGCCACCGTGCCGCGCGCCTCGCATCGCTTCGCACAGGCGCGCTGATCGCGCTGCCGGGAGGAACTTGGAATGGATAACCCCGCACCGGCCTATTCGCGGCGCGATCATGCCGACCTAGACGATGGCGGAATTGTCGCCAGCATCGGCGCGGCAAAGTCAGACTGGCCCGCGCCCGACCTGTCAATTTTGCAGTCTAGCCGCCGCCCTGCTGTGCCCATGCCGACCGGCTTGTTTGGCCCGGCGCTGCCCGTGCTGAACGCCATCGCACAAGGCACGGCAACCCCGCTCGATTATCCCGCCGCCGCATTCCTGGCCACTTGCGCCAGCCTGATCGGCGGCAAGAGGCGGGTGCGGCCCTACGCCACCTCCAATTGGGCAGAGCCGCCGATTCTCTGGATTGGTATCGTGGGCGATCCGTCCAGCCGCAAATCGCCGCCGATCGATGAAGTGATAGAACCCTTGCGAGCAATCGAGCGCGACGGGGCCGAACTGCACAAATCCGCGATGCAGGCTTGGCGGGAAGCAGACCGCAAGGCCAAGGCGGTGCGCGATGATTGGGAGAAACGGCTAGGCGAT
>CAIKKO010000461.1 GCA_903828025.1 uncultured Sphingomonadales bacterium | reverse complement strand
TCCACGCGGTGCTGTTCCCACAGGCCCCCGGCCGAGCGGAAGGTGTCGATCCCGCTTTCGGCGGAAACCCCGGCCCCGGTCAGGATGACGATGTTGCGAATGGTCTGCATCGCGGCCATGAAGCACGCCAGACACGAGGTGAGCAAGCATGACCGTTGGGGCTAGAGTGGGCATTATCGGCAGCGCAGGGCGCATGGGGCAGGCGCTGACGGAGGCGATTGCGGCGGCGGGTCATGCGGTTTCCGGTGGAATCGACCAGGGTGGCGATGCGCTGGCACTGGCACAGGCGAGCGATGTGCTGGTCGATTTCTCGGCCCCGGCGGCGCTGGAGTTCAATCTCGATGCCGCGATCCATGCCGGCACGCCGATTGTGGTCGGCACCACCGGGCTGGCCGAGCGCCACCACTGGCTGGTCGATGCGGCGGCGGTCAGCATTCCCGTGCTCCAGACCGGCAACACCTCGCTCGGCGTCACGCTGCTGGCACACTTGGTGCGCGAGGCGGCGGCGCGGCTGGGCGAGGACTGGGATATCGAGATCACCGAGACGCACCACCGCATGAAACTGGATGCGCCCTCCGGCACCGCGCTGCTGCTGGGCGAAGCGGCAGCGGCGGGGCGCGAGGTGCATCTGGCCGAAGCAGCGGTGCGCGGGCGCGACGGCGTGACCGGGGCGCGCGAGGCGGGCACCATCGGCTTTGCGGCCTTGCGCGGCGGCAGCGTGGCGGGCGATCACACCGTCCATTTCCTCGCCGACAACGAGCGCCTTTCGCTATCCCACCTCGCCGAAAACCGCGCGATCTTTGCGCGCGGGGCGGTGCGCGCGGGGCTCTGGCTGATTGGCAAGGCACCGGGGCGGTATACGATGCCCGAGGTGCTGGGGCTTTGAACCGCGCCCAGATTTTCGAGTTCTTCCGCCGTCTGGCCGAGGCCAATCCCGCGCCCGAGACTGAGCTGGAATTCGGCAATGTCTATCAGCTGCTGGTGGCGGTCACGCTCTCCGCCCAGTCCACCGACGTCGGCGTGAACAAGGCGACCCGCGCGCTGTTTGCCCGGGTGAAGACGCCGCAGGACATGCTCGATCTGGGCGAAGAGGGCCTCAAGGACCACATCAAGACCATCGGGCTGTTTAATAGCAAGGCCAGGAACGTGATGGCCATGGCCGAGATCCTCGTGCGCGAGCATGGCGGAGAGGTTCCGGCGGACCGCGATTTGCTCACCGCGCTGCCGGGTGTGGGGCGCAAGACGGCGAACGTGGTGCTCAATTGCGCGTTCGGGGCGGAGACTTTTGCGGTCGATACCCACATCTTCCGCGTCGGCAACCGCACCGGGCTCGCCAAGGGCAAGACCCCGCTGGCGGTGGAGAAGGGCCTCGAAAAGCGCGTGCCGCAGCCGTTCCGCGTGGGTTCGCACCACTGGATGATCCTGCATGGACGCTACATCTGCAAGGCGCGCACGCCGGAGTGCTGGCGCTGCCCGGTGGTTGACCTTTGCGGGTTTAAGGCGAAAGTTCTGGAGCAGGGGGCGAAACCGGCGACTCGCAAAGTCGCGGCCGCAAGGAAGGACGCCAAGCCATGATGCCTCTGCACTCTGCCCCCCGTTTCGTTCACAGCCGTCTTGCTATCAGCCGTCTTACTATCAGCCGTCTGGCTGCAGGCGCAGCGGCGCTGGTGGCGCTCGCCGCCTGTGCGCCGATGGGCATCCACAATTCCGCCTCGAACGACGGCCATGCCAAGGATGTGCCTATCGCCACGCCCGCCGGTGCGCCGGTCAGCTGCATTCCGCTCACCCAGATTCAGGAAAGCCGAGTGCGCGATGACTGGACGATTGATTTCCGGGTCAGCGGCACCAAGTGGTATCGCAACACGCTGCCCAACCGCTGCAATTCGCTCGGCTTCGAAAAGGCGTTTTCCTACCAGACCTCGCTCTCGCAGCTGTGCAACGTCGATATCATCACGGTGATCGAGACGGGCGGCGGCGGCGGCCCGCGCGGCTCGTGCGGGCTGGGGCAGTTCCAGCCGGTGACGCTGGCGAAGTAAGCGCGCCCCTCACGCCTCCGGATCGAGGTGCAGCCCTTTCCGGCCGTGCTCTGCGGTAGCGTAGGGCGGCTGAGCTTCGGGCGCGTCCGGATCGAGCGGCACTTGCAGCATGCCTTCCCACTTGGTGATGACCGAGGTCGCCACCGCATTGCCGACCACATTGGTGGCGGTGCGGCCCATGTCGAGGAAGGTATCGACGCCGAGCAGCAGCGCCACGCCTTCCACCGGCAGGCCGAACTGGGTGAGCGTCGCGGCAATCACCACGAGGCTGGCGCGCGGCACCCCGGCGATGCCCTTGGAGGTGACCATCAGCGTGAGCAGCATGGCGATCTGCTGCCCGGCCGATAGCGGGATGTTGTAGGCCTGCGCGATGAACAAGGTCGCGAAGCTGGTATACATCATCGAGCCATCGAGGTTGAAGCTGTAGCCCAGCGGCAGCACGAAGCCCGAAATCCGGCGCGGCACGCCGAACCGGTCAAGCTGCTCGAACAGCTTGGGCAGCGCGCTTTCCGAGCTCGCGGTGGAGAACGCCAGCAGCAACGGCTCGCGGATATAGCGCGCCAGCAGCAGCACCCGCTTGCCGAGGAACAGGCCGCCCATCCCCAGCAGCAAGGCCCACAGCAGCAGCAGCCCGAAATAGAACTCGCCGACGAACACCCCGTAAGACACGATGATGCCCACCCCGCGCGTGGCGATCACCGAGGACAGCGCGCCGAACACCGCGAACGGGGCAAAGCGCATCACATAGTCGGTCACTGTCAGCATCAAGGTGGCCAGCGCTTCGGCCCCGCGCACCAGCGGCGCGCCCGCCTCGCCCATCGCCGAAAGCCCGACGCCGGCGAACAGCGAGAACACCAGAATCTGCAGCACGTTGTTCTGCGCCATCGCATCGAGCACGCTGGTCGGGAACACCCCGAGCACGAAATGGCGCAAGGTGAAGTCTGCCGTGGCGAGGTCGGTCACGGGCGCGGCGGCGGTGAAATGGAGGCCCACGCCGGGCTGGAACAAGTTGACCAGCACGAGGCCGAGGCTGATCGAGATCAGGCTCGCGGTGATGAACCACGCCAGCGCCCGCCCGCCGATCCGCCCCAGCGCGGCGCTATCGCCCATGCTGGCGATGCCCGTCACCAGCGTCGCCAGAATGAGCGGCGCGATGATCATCTTGATGAGGTGCAGAAACACTTCGGGCAGCAGCTTGAGCGTGTCGGCAATGGCAGCCAGCGTCTTGCTGCCTTCGGGATAGGACACGTTGAGCGCATAGCCGGTGAGGATACCGGCGATCATCGCGATCACGATGTACAAGGTCAGGCGCTTGCCCAAGGTGTGTGGCTCCCGGTGGTTTGGCGCGAGACTAGCGGGGCGGTGGTTTTAGGCAAGCGGGCGGCGCAAACCCTTCGTCATTCCCGCGAAGGCGGGAATCCAGAGCGGCCAAGCGCTGTGTTACCCTGGATTCCCGCCTGCGCGGGAATGACGAAAGGAAGATGCGGGAATGACGAGGGGACGACGCGGGAATGACGAAAGAGAGGGGTGGGGTCCGACCTACCCGCACTGCGCGCAGTGCAGCAGCTTCTGGTCGGCCAGCACCAGCGCCATCATCGCCTCGACCACCGGCACGCCGCGAATGCCGACGCAAGGATCATGGCGGCCTTTGGTGAAAAGCTCGGTCGCCTCGCCCTCGCGCGTGATCGTCGGCACCGGCGTGAGGATCGAGGAGGTGGGCTTGAATGCCACGCGCACGCTGACCGGCTGTCCGGTGGAAATGCCGCCCGCGACCCCGCCCGCGTGGTTGGCGAGGAATTCCGGCGCATCCGCTCCGGGCCGCATCGGATCGGCATTGCCTTCGCCGGTGTTGGCGGCGGCGGCGAAACCGTCACCGATCTCCACGCCCTTGACCGCGTTGATGCCCATCATCGCGTGGGCGAGTTCGGCATCGAGCTTGGCATAGAGCGGCGCGCCCCAGCCTGCGGGAACGCCAGTCGCCACGCATTCGACCACGGCACCGAGCGAGGAACCGGCCAGCCTCGCCTCGTCCACCAAGGCTTCCCAGCGCGCGGCAGCTTTGGCGTCGGGGCAGAAGAACGGGTTGCGGGTGATCTCGGCGGGGTCGAAGTTAGCGGGATCAATCGCATCGCCGCCGATGGCGCTGACCCAGGCGAGGATCGTCACTTCGGGAATCGCCAGCCGCGCAACGCCGCCCGCTGCTACCCGCGCGGCGGTTTCGCGCGCGCTGGAGCGCCCGCCGCCGCGATAATCGCGAAAGCCGTACTTGGCGTCGTAAGCATAGTCGGCGTGGCCGGGGCGATAGGCCTTGGCGACATCGCCGTAGTCCTTGGAGCGCTGGTCGACGTTCTCGATCATCAGGCTGATCGGGGTGCCGGTGGTGCGCCCTTCGAACACGCCGGAAAGGATGCGCACCTGATCGGGCTCCTGCCGCTGCGTGGTGAAGCGCGATTGGCCGGGGCGGCGCGCATCGAGGAAGGGCTGGATGTCGCTTTCGCTGAGGGCAAGGCCCGGCGGGCACCCGTCCACCACCGCGCCGAGCGCGGGGCCGTGGCTTTCCCCCCAAGTGGTGAAGCGGAACATGTGTCCGAACGTGTTGAAGCTCATGGCGCAGGGCAATTGCGCAATTTCGTGGCTTTGTCACGCCTGCCGCGCCAAAAGGCCGCCATGTTCCTTGTCGTCTTCCGCAACCGCAAACGCGCCGATCTCGATGCTGCGGCCTATGCCGCCGATGCCGATGCGATGTGGCGCATGGCGCAGGAGCAGCCGGGCTACCTTTCGTTCAAGAGCTACACCGCGGAGGACGGCGAAGTGATCGCGCTGTCCGAATGGGAGAGCGAGGAGGCCGCGCTCGGCTGGCGGCGGGTGGCTGAACATGCCGAAATGCAGCGCCGGGGCCGCGAGGCCTACTACGAGAATTACACGCTGTTTGCGGGGACGCCGAGCCGGGTCCACCGCTTCGAAAGGCCTGCGTCATGACCATCACGCTCTACGGCATCCCCAATTGCGACACGGTCAAGAAGGCACGGGTCTGGCTCGATGCCAAGGGGATTGCCTACACGTTCCACGACTACAAGAAGCAGGGCGCGGACCCGGCGCAAGTGGCGGGCTGGATCACGGTGGCGGGGCTGGACAAAGTGGTGAACCGCGCCGGGACGACCTACCGCAAGCTTTCGGCGGAGGATCAGGCGGCGCTGGGCGGGGCGGGTGCGTCGGAGGTGCTGGCGGCGAACACCTCGGTGATCAAGCGGCCCATCGTGGAGCATCCCGGCGGGCTGCTGGTCGGTTTCAAAGAGGCCGAATGGGCCGCCGTTCTGGGCTAAAAAAGGGGGGGCCGCACCCTGTGCGAATCGGGCCTTCGGTGCTATCTACAGCCTTGTGAATACCGCACCCCCCTTCGCTTTTGCGATCACCGTCGATCCCGCCGACATCGACTTCATGGGGCACGTCAACAACGCGTCCTACCTCAAATGGGTGCAGGATGCCGTCGTCGGCCACTGGCGCGCGTTTGCCCCGGCGCAGGCGATTGCGGACCATGTGTGGGTCGCGACCAATCACAACATCACCTACCGGCGGCCGACCTTCCTTGAGGACACGGTGATCGCGCATGTGGTGCTGGAGCGCGTGCAGGGCGCGCGGGCGTTTTACGAAACGATCATCAAGCGCGGCGAGGTCGTGCTCGCTGAAGTGAAATCGAGCTGGTGCTGCCTTGATGCGACCACTTTGCGCCCGGCGCGGCTGGCGCGCGAGCTGGTGGAACGGTTCCTGCCTGCGGCGGGGTGAACCCTGCATTTCCGTTTCGTCATCCCCGCGAAGGCGGGGATCCAGGATGCCACAGCGCTGTGCCGCTCTGGATCCCCGCCTTCGCGGGGATGACGATTTTTGGAGCGTTGCGCTCCCTCAGCGCAGCTTTTCAATCGCCAGCCCGTCCGCCTTGGCGCGGATCTTGATCGATTCCTCGCTGCGGGTCAGCGCTTTGGCGAGGCCTTTCAGCGCCATGCCTTTCTTCGCCAGCGTGTGCAGCTTCTGCACCTCGTCGGTGGTCCAGGCCTGCTTGTGACGCTCGAAGACTTTGCCCGTTGCCATCAAGAATCTCCGGCCATTACACCCGCACCGCTGTTACAATATAATTGAGCGCCAGATTGTCTGACAGGTGCAGGCCCTTGTTGGGCGCGTAGCTGATCCCTTGCGGATTGCCCATCGCCAGCCCCGCTTCGGCGAGCAAGTCGCTGAGTTCGAGCGGGGTGACGAAATCCGCCCAAGTGTGCGTGCCCTTGGGCACCATGCCGACGCTTTCCGCCGCGCCGACCAGCAAGAGGCGCGAGGCGGCGGTGCGGTTGGGGGTGGAGATGACCAGCAACCCGCGTTCGTCCAGCGCGGCGGCGAGGCCTGCAATGAACGCGGGCTTGTCGGCCACGTGCTCGATCACTTCCATCGAAGTGACCAGATCGAAGCCGCTAAGGCCAAGCGCCGCGAGTTCGCCGCAATGATTGGCAATGGTACCGCCTTGCCCCTCCCCTTCCGGGGTGGGGTTGGGGTGGGGGTTCTCCGCCACCGCCGCGCCTGCCGGAGAGCCCCCAC
>CAIKKO010000460.1 GCA_903828025.1 uncultured Sphingomonadales bacterium | reverse complement strand
CACCCCGCGTGAGGACGATGCCCTCGACCAGGGCATGCGGCCCCAGCGCCTGGCGGATTTTGTTGGCCAGGCCCGCGCGCGCGAGAACCTGTCGATCTTTATCGAGGCGGCAAGGGCGCGCGGCGATGCCCTCGACCATGTGCTGTTCTTTGGCCCGCCTGGCCTTGGCAAGACAACGCTGGCCCAGATCATGGCGCGTGAACTGGGGGTGGGCTTCCGGGCAACCTCCGGGCCGGTCATCGCCAAGGCAGGCGATCTGGCGGCGCTGCTCACCAATCTCGAGAGCGGCGACGTGCTGTTCATCGACGAAATCCACCGGCTCAATCCGGTCGTGGAAGAAGTGCTCTATCCCGCGATGGAGGACCGCGCGCTCGATCTCATCATCGGCGAGGGGCCATCGGCGCGCTCGGTGCGGATCGACTTGCCCGCCTTCACCCTGATCGGCGCGACCACGCGCGCCGGCCTACTCACCACCCCCTTGCGCGACCGGTTCGGCATTCCGGTGCGGCTGCAGTTCTATTCGGTGGCGGAGCTGGAGCGCGTGGTGCTGCGCGGGGCCGGGCTGCTCGGCGTGGGGCTCGATGCGGGCGGCGCTGAGGAGATCGCGCGGCGCGCGCGCGGCACCCCGCGCGTGGCGGGACGGCTGCTGCGCCGGGTGCGCGATTTCGCGCAAGTCGCGGGCGCGGCGGTCATCACCCGCGACGTGGCAGACAGTGCGCTGACTCGGCTGGAAGTCGATTCGCTCGGCCTCGATCTGCAGGACCGGCGCTATCTTTCGATGATCGCGGATATCTACAAAGGCGGGCCGGTTGGCGTGGAAACGCTGGCGGCCGGGCTGTCCGAGCCGCGCGATACGATCGAGGACGTGATCGAGCCCTACCTGATCCAGCTCGGCCTTGTGGCGCGCACCGCGCGCGGGCGCTGCATCAACGATCGGGGCTGGCGGCACCTTGGCCTGACCCCGCCGAGCGGTGATCTGCCGGGCCTGTTCGCCGACGAGGACGAAGGGTAAAGGTTAACGGCGTTCGCGTAACCACGCGCCGGATTCGGTTCCAGTTTGGTACAGACTCGCCCCTGACCACCGATTTGGCCCATTTCGGGCGTCCTGAATGGGGCAAATTGCGGTTAACAGCATTGCCGCTGCGGGTGCGATCTGCGTTGTTCGATCTGTCAGGAGAGGATTTGTCCACCTTTGCGGGGATAGATGCCTGCTCCCACGAAAACAGAGAGCAACGATCATGTCGGTTCGGATGGCTTTGGCAAAACTGGCGGCCTGCGCAGCAGGTGGCGCCGTGCTGGGTGGTGGTGCGGTACACGTTTCGGAAGCACCTTCCGCGGCCGAGCTGCATCACGTCAAGCCGATCAAGGTCAAGCAGGTCAAGGTTCGCCATTACGCCCATACCGTCGCGCCGCGCCCGGTTCACCGCATGCGCCGCGTGGTCAAGACCACGATCACCCGTTCGTGCCAGGCCCCGCAGCAGATGGCCTTCGCGCCCGTGCCCTATATGGCGCCCATGCCGCCGCAGCAGATGGGCGGCGGCGGAGGCGGCGGCGGGGTGCCCGTGGTGATCGGCGGCGGCGGGATCGGCGGCTTCGGCGGCGGGTTCTTCGGCGGCTTCTTTGGCGGCGGCAGCGGCGGCGGCGGCGGCAGCGTGGTGGTCTCTTCGACCAGCACCGGCTCAACCTCGACCTCGGGCGGCGGCAGCTCCTCTTCGGGCGGCTCGACGTCGACTTCGGGCGGCTCCACTTCGACTTCGGGCGGTTCGACCTCCACGTCGAGCGGCAACATCTCGACCTCGACGTCGAGCGGCAATGTCTCGACCAGTTCGGGCGCGGTGACCAGCAGCACCTCGACCTCGTCGGGCAATGTCAGCACATCGTCGGGCAACGTCTCGACCAGCTCGGGCAATGTCTCGACATCATCAGGGAATGTCTCGACATCATCGGGGAACGTCTCGACCTCGTCGGGCAACGTGTCCACCAGCTCGTCGACCTCGACCAGCTCGGGCAACGTGACGAGCAGCTCGTCCACGTCGTCATCGACGTCGTCTTCCACCTCCTCGTCCACGTCGAGCAGCACCAGCAGCTCGACCTCCTCGTCCTCGAACGGAACGACGAACGGCGGAACAACGAACGGCGGCACGACCACTGGCGGGACCACCAACGGCGGCACGCCGGTGCCAGAGCCTTCGATGCTGCTGCTGTTCGGCGCGGCCGCTGCGGGCCTCGTCGCGCGCCGCCGCAAGGCGCTGGCCCCGACGGCGGCCTGATCCGGCGCACCAAACGCCCCGCCCCGCGCGGGCCAATGGAAAGGGCGGCCTCCGGGGGGAGCCGCCCTTTCTGATTCCAGTCCTGATGCCAGCCGCAGCTGGCAGCCAATCAGGCCGCCAGATTGCGCAGCACGTACTGCAGGATGCCGCCGTTGAGGTAGTATTCCAGCTCGTTGGCGGTATCGATGCGGCACAGCGCGGTGAAGGTGAACTGCGAGCCATCGGCGCGCGTGACCTCCACGTCCACGTTCTGGCGCGGCTGGAGGCCGGCCACACCGCGCACGGTGAAGGTTTCATCACCCGTCAGGCCCAGCGTCTGGCGCGATTCGCCTTCGAGGAACTGCAGCGGCAGCACGCCCATGCCGACGAGGTTCGAGCGGTGGATGCGCTCGAAGCTTTCGACGATCACCGCGCGCACGCCGAGCAGGTTGGTGCCCTTGGCCGCCCAGTCACGGCTGGAGCCGGTGCCGTATTCCTTGCCGGCGATGACCACCAGCGGCGTGCCATCGGCCTTGTGCTGCATCGCCACATCATAGATCGCGCCGACTTCGCTGCCATAGCGGCTCATCCCGCCTTCGATACCGGGGACCATCTCGTTCTTGATGCGGATATTGGCGAAAGTGCCGCGCATCATCACATCGTGGTGGCCGCGCCGCGCGCCATAGGAGTTGAAGTCCGCCTTGGCGACCTGATGCTCCATCAGCCACTTGCCCGCCGGGCTGTCGGCCTTGATCGAGCCGGCCGGCGAGATGTGGTCGGTGGTGATCGAATCGCCAAAAACGCCCAGGACGCGCGCCTGCCGGATATCAGTCAGGGCGGGGACTTCCAGGGTCAGGCTCTGGAAGTAAGGCGGGTGATGAATATAGGTCGATTCTTCACTCCACTTGAACAATTCTCCGCCTGAAACGCTGATTTCTTTCCACATCTCCGAGCCTTCAAAGACGCTGGCATATTTTTCGGCGAACATCTCGGTGCGGACGTGGGCCGTGATGGCTTCAGCAATCTCGGCGCTGCCTGGCCAAATATCCTTGAGGTAAACCGGCCCAGCGCTGCCCTGGCCGATGGGTTCGATGTTGAGATCGATATCAACAGTCCCGGCCAGCGCGTAGGCCACCACCAGCGCGGGTGAAGCCAGAAAATTGGCTTTTACGAGTGGATGAACACGGCCCTCGAAGTTGCGGTTGCCAGAGATGACTGCCGATGCGACCAGATCCGCGCTGGTGACAGCCCTGGCGACCTCGCTGGGCAGCGGGCCGCTGTTGCCGATGCAGGTGGTGCAGCCATAACCGACCACGTTGAAACCGAGTTGTGCCAGGGGTTCCAGCAGACCAGCGGATTTGAGATATTCAGTGACCACCCGCGAACCAGGGGCCAGGCTGGTTTTGACATACGGTTTGACCTTCAGCCCTTTCTCAATGGCCTTTTTGGCCAGCAGACCGGCCCCGATCAGTACCGATGGATTGCTGGTGTTTGTGCAGGAGGTAATCGCCGCAATCACCACAGCGCCGTGTTTCATGGTTGTGCCATCTGTTCCGAAAGCGGTTTCGCGGGTCAGGGCTTTTTCGGAAAGCTCATAACCACGATCTTTAATCGGAGCTGTGAGGGCTTTCTTGAAGGTCGATTTCATATCGGCCAGGGCAACGCGATCCTGCGGGCGTTTGGGGCCAGCCAGGGACGGGACGACTGAATCCAGGTCGAGTTCCAGGGTATCCGTGAATTCAGGGTCAGGGGTGTTTTCATCGCGGAAGAGACCCTGGGCCCGGCAGTAAGCCTCCGTGCGTTCGATGACTTCGGCGGGCCGGCCGGTTAATTTCATATAGCGCAAGGTTTCGGCGTCGACCGGGAAAAAGCCCATGGT
>CAIKKO010000459.1 GCA_903828025.1 uncultured Sphingomonadales bacterium | reverse complement strand
GCGCTGCTGCTGTCCGGCGCGGTGACGAGCGCCTTTGCCAGCCCGGCGCGGCTTGCAGGGGCTTTGCCGTCTGTGGCGGACGACGTGTTTGCGCTGGGGCGGCTGCTGGGCCGGATTGCGGGGGGAGATGCCGATGCGGAGCTGGCGGCGATAACCGCCAAGGCCTGCGCGGCCGAGCATGCCGACCGCTATGCCGGAGTGCCGGAACTGCTGGCCGATCTGGGACGGCGCGAGCAGCACTTTCCGCTGGCGGCGCGGCCGCCGGACTGGGGCTACCGGGCGCGGCTGTTCCTGCGGCGGCGGGGCAAGACGGTGGCGGCAGCGGCGGCGCTGGCGGTTCTGGCCGGGGTGGCCGGGGCCGGGTTCCTTGCGGCAGAGCGTGAGCGGATCGAGGCGGGCGCGCGCTTCGACGATGCCCGGAGCACGTCGCGCTATCTGCTGTACACGCTCTATGATCAGCTTGAGCGCCAGCCGGGCTCGCTCGGGCTGCGCCGCGAAGTGGCCGAAACCGCGCAGCGCACGCTCGACCGTCTGGCGGAGAGCAAGTGGGCCGGGCCTGCGGTGCGGATCGAAGCCGCAGAAGGCCTGCTGCGGCTGGCTGAAGTGCAGGGCAGCCCGCTCGGCGCGAACCTTGGCCAGCCCGAACGCGCGCGCGCCAATATCGACCGGGTGCTGGCGCTCATGCAAGCGGCAGGCCCGGCTGCACCGCGCGCGCTCGTGGCGCAGGCGCGGCTGGATAGCGCCTGGCTGGCCGAACTGATCGAGGAAGACAGCGCGCGCGCGAAGCGGGACAACGCGGCCTCGTTTGCCGCGACCGATCCCGGTTTGGCCGGGGCAAACCGGCTGCGCGCGGGCCAATACGTTCTGAAAGCGATCATCGACCAGTGGGACAAGCGCTATCCGAAGTCGATCGCGGCGGCGGATCTGGCTGAGCGGGCCTTGGCGGGCGATGTGAGCCTCCCCGCACTGATCCTGAAAGCGCGGGCCGCCGAAGCGCGCGGCGATGCGCTGTGGTATGGCGGTGACAACGCCGGTGCGGTTCCGGCCTACCGCCAATCGGTCGCGGTGCTGGAGGATGCGGTGCGGCGCTATCCCGCCATGATCCATGCGCTGCGGCGGCTGGGCCATGCGCGCTGGGCCTTGGCATCGGCGCTGGCGGATAGCGGGCAAGTGGCGGAGGGGCTTGCCGAGATCGAGCAATCGAGCGCGGACTTGCGCAAAGTGGCGGCGTTCGATGGGGCCGATGATGATGCGCGCCGCCACCTCCACATCAGCGAGAACGCGCGCGGCGGCATTCTGGTGCAGGCGGGCAGGGTGGACGAAGGGCTGGCGCTGCTCGCGGCCACCGTGGCCGAGCGCAAGGCGATCTGGCAGGCGCATCCCGGCGAGGCGCGGCGGATGCGTGACTATGTGGTGGAAGTGAAGCCGCTCGCCGATCTGCAGGCCAAAGCCGGCCGGGTGCGCGAGGCCTGCGCGACGTATGCCGAGGCGCGGCGCGTGTTCGAAGCGATGGACAAGCTGGGGCGGCTCACCGCGCAAGACCGCAGCGATCAGCTTGGCAACGTGCTGAAAGCGCAAGAGACGTTCTGCCGCTAGTCCGGTTCGGATCATTTTCTTCGCAAAAATGGCCTTCCGCTTGGCCGATTCCAGCACAAACTCCGCATTCCTTTTGACACACCACGCTGCGGAAGGATTGCAATCATGGGCACTTATACGCTGACCGAAGGCGACGATTTCATCGGCATTGATCCGCACCGCTATCCGGCCGACGATCCCGGCCCCTATGTGGTCTAAGGACTTGGCGGCAATGATGGCATCACCGGGGGCTTGTTGGGCGATACAATCTACGGCGGGGATGGCAACGACAGCCTTGCGGGCCTCTATGGCGCCAACGCGGTCTATGGCGGAAACGGCGACGACTACATCCAGATCTACAACGAGGGCGGAAGTGGTCCCAATTCCGCGAATTATGATCTGCTGGCCGACAGCGTGTTCGGTGATGCGGGGAACGATACGGTTGAAATGATTCTTGGCGGCGCATCGGTTGCGCACCGGGCCGATGGCGGAGCGGGGCTCGATACGCTCACCATCAGCTTCGAGACACGCTATGGCAGTGACAACCAGCCTATCGCCTATTCCAAGATGATCGACCTGCGAGGGATGTGGGCTGGCGGTGCCGGCAAGGTGGACACCGGGATCGTTCGCGGGTTCGAGCATCTCAATGCCATCAGCGGCGGCGCAGGCAACGATACGATCATCGTGGGCAAATATGTTGCGCCGATCGACCCCACGACCGGCCTTGCGTTCGCGCCGCCGCTGATCTCCGGGAACGGCGGGGATGACTATATCTCCGGCGGGGCGTCTGCTGATCAGATCGATGGCGGCGCGGGCAGCGACATCATCTATGGCAACGATGGCGACGACAGCCTTTCTGCGGGGAACTTCTACAACAGCTTCGGCAATGACCAGATCCACGGCGGGAATGGCAATGATTCGATCGGGGGCAATGGCGGCAACGATCGCCTCTATGGCGATGCCGGGGACGACAGCATCCAGGGACAGGACGGCAACGATGTTATCTCGGGCGGTGATGGCAACGATACCATCGGTGCGGGCCAGGGCGACGACATCGTCTATGGCGGGGCCGGGAATGACCAGATCCACGGCGATGGCGGCAACAACAAGCTCTATGGCGACGCGGGCGATGATAGCCTGTTCGGCGACTCCGGCATCGACACGATGAAGGGCGGCGACGGCAACGACTTCCTGTTCGGGGCCGGGGGCAACGATCTGCTTTATGGCGGGGCGGGGGATGATACGCTGCAGGGCGGCAACGGCGCGGACCGGCTGAGCGGCGGTGCCGGAAACGATACGCTCGATGAAACCGTGCAGGACGACAATTCCAACGACAAGCTGTTTGGCGATGCGGGCAATGACATCCTGCGCGGCGGCGGCGGCAACGACCGGCTTTCTGGCGGGACGGGTGTGGACACGCTGAGTGGCGGCGCGGGCCATGATTTCTTCACGTTCACCACCGCGCCCGATGGCGACACGATCACTGACTTCACCCGCACCGAAGGCGACAAGATCCTGCTGTCCAAGGCGGTGTATAGCGGCTTTGCCGTGAAAGGCGTGCTCTCTGCCGATGCCTTCTATGCGGCGGCGGGCGCGGACGGCGCGCATGATGCCAGCGACCGGATCATCTACAACACCACCACCGGCGCGCTGTGGTATGATGCGGACGGCA
Organism: uncultured Sphingomonadales bacterium; assembly: GCA_903828025.1. Taxonomy (GTDB): domain Bacteria; phylum Pseudomonadota; class Alphaproteobacteria; order Sphingomonadales; family Sphingomonadaceae; genus Novosphingobium. Next base: position 176 of record CAIKKO010000459.1, on the reverse strand, counting down.
CCGGGGCGGCGGCGGCGCAGCTCATCGCCACACTGGGCGATGGCAGCCATCCCAAGCTGGCCTACGTGGATAGAGGTGGCCGGGTTGGTCTGCACATTGATCGGCAACGGATAAGTGGATCGTCTGCCGGTTGCTTCCTCGAATTGCCGATATGGGGCGTCACGCAGGAAGGGCGT
>CAIKKO010000458.1 GCA_903828025.1 uncultured Sphingomonadales bacterium | reverse complement strand
GTCGGTTCGTCCGACATCGCGCAATACATCTACTCGACCGGCACGGCGAACGGTAAGCGTGTGCAGGCGATGGGCGGCGCAAAGAACCACCGCATGGGCCTGTGGGATGCGGCGATGATCAAGGACAACCACGTGCTCGTCGCGGGCGGCGTGGCCGAAGCCGTGCGCCGCGCGCTGGGCGCTGGTGTGGCCGACGTGATCTGCGAGGTCGACCGCATCGACCAGATCGAACCCGCGCTGGAGGCGGGCGCGACCCGCCTGCTGCTCGACAACATGGGGCCAGGCCTGCTGCGCGAAGCTGTGGCGCTCGTGGCAGGACGCGTTCCATGCGAAGCCTCGGGCGGCGTGCGGCTCGATACCATCGGCGCGATTGCGGCCTCGGGGGTGGACTACGTCTCGGTCGGCCGCCTGACCCAGAGCGCGCCCGCCGCCGATATCGGGCTGGATTTCACGCCGCTGTGATCCTGCGGCGACTCATCGCGGGCACCATGCTTGCGCTCGCCCCAGTGCTCCCTGCCGCCGCGCAGGCCCAAGCGCTCCAGTGCCACGCGCCGCCGCAAGTGGAAGCACCGGCCCTCCCCGCGCCCGATGGCCCGCGCCGTGCGCTGCCGATCCGGGGCTATACGCTGGCGCTGAGCTGGTCGCCCGAGTTCTGCCATGCCCATCAGGGCGGTGAGCAAGCCTCCCTGCAATGTGGCGGGAAGATGGGGCGGTTCGGCTTCATTCTCCACGGCCTCTGGCCCGAATCCGAGCCGGGCCGCTGGCCGCAGTGGTGCCGCGACGTGCCGGTGGCCGCCGAAACGCTGCGCAATCACTTGTGCATGACCCCCTCGCTCGTGCTCCTCACCCACGAATGGGCCAAGCACGGCAGCTGTATGGCGCGCACGCCCGAGGGCTATTTCAAGGCCGGGGCGGCGCTGTTTGGATCGCTGCGCTTTCCTGATATGGCAGGGCTTGCGCGTCGTCCGGCCCTGACCGCAGGCGATCTGCGCACCGCGCTGCGCAAGGCGACGCCGTTCCTGCCTGCGAGCGCGATCCAGATACAGGCCAATGCACGCGGCTGGTTGGAAGAAGTTCATATCTGCTACGACAAGGGCTTCATGCCCACCGCTTGCGCCGACCGGGGCGCAGAGGATCGCGCAGCGCTGAAGATCGAGCGCGGGTCTTAACGCCGCTCGCGGAAGAAGCCGCGCAGCAACTCCGCGGCCTCGCTCTCGCCAATCCCCGCATAAACTTCGGGCCGGTGCAGGCAACCCGGCGCATCGAACACCCGCGCGCCGTGCTCCACCGCGCCGCCCTTGGGATCGCTCGCCGCGTAGTAGACCCGGTCCAGCCGCGCGTGGACAATCGCGCCTGCACACATCGCACAGGGCTCCAGCGTGACCCACAAGTCGCAGCCGGTGAGCCGCTCTTGCCCCAGCGCGGCGGCGGCGGCGCGAATCGCCAGGACTTCGGCGTGGGCGGTCGGGTCGCAGTCCCTGCGCGGCGCATTGTGGGCCGCCGCGATCACCACGCCCTGCTTGACGACCACTGCCCCGATCGGCACTTCGCCCGCAGCTTCAGCCTGCGCGGCGGCATCCAGCGCAGCGCGCATCGGTTCGGGCAGGGGCCAGCGGGTCATTCCAATCCGCTAGACCGGATCAAGGCTGCGCTGCAACGTGCGAATCCTTGACTTCACGCGCGAGATCGGCAAGAGCGCCGCCTTCCCGATCCATGATCGAACAAAACCAAGCGAGTTTTCAGCCATGTCGCGCATCTGCGAACTGACCGGTAAGGGCCGCCAAGTCGGTCACAACGTAAGCCACGCCAACAACAAGACCAAGCGTCTGTTCCTGCCCAACCTGCAGAACGTCACGCTGATGTCGGAAAAGCTGGACCGCAGCTTCAAGTTCCGCGTTTCGACGCACGGGCTGCGCTCGGTCGAGCACAACGGCGGGCTCGACAACTGGCTGCTGAAGCAGGCCGATGCCAAGCTCAGCCCGCGCGCACTCAAAGTGAAGCGCGAACTGGCCAAGGCCGTCGCTGTCGCTGCCTGATTGTCCGGCGGGCGGGTTCCCCCGCCTGCCGCTAAGGCTTTAGGCGCAGCTTGAGCAGCAGGGTTCGCTGCGCCCAGACCATTTCGTTGCTGTCCGAAATCAGCCAGATCGCCTGGCTGCCATCGGCCTCGCGCGTAACCGTCATCCCCTCGTAGTTTTCGCGAATGCGCGGGTCGCTGATTCGCGCGATCACGCGCGGCGTGATTGTGGCCCCCGGGCGCACGTCCGCTGGCGCAAACAGCCCGATCACCGAGCGAAAGCCCGCAAAGCTGAAATTGCGGCCGAGCACGAGCAGCCGCCCATCCGGCATCTGCGCCAGTTCGGACGGCCGATAGCCTGCCGGCATGTTGACGGTGAAACGCGCAGGGATTTCAAACGGCCGGGGCTCGCCGGGGAAAATCAGGCCGGGGTGGCGCGTCCGGTCGAGCCACCGCGCATAGACTTCGCCCACGACCACCGTGCGCCCGTCCGCCAGCCGTGTCATCGCTTCTGGCCCCTGATTGGGCGGCCATTCGGCAAACACGGGCAGCGGGATTCGGGTCCGCTGAGCCAGATCGGGGCTGAAGCGCTCCACAATCGGCGCATCCTCGAAGGCCACCAGAAGATTGCGGGTGCCGGGCTCGACCGCGACCGCCTCCGCATCGACCGGATAGCGATACTTGCGCCATTCAAGGTTGATCAGGCGCGCCAGCCGCGTGCGCCATGGCCCCGGTCGGTCTCGGGGCCAATCCGGACGCGAGAACCACAGCACGCCGCCCCGGTCGCCTACCGTGACGAAACCCTCGCCGGTCTGGGCGAGCCCGGAAAAGTTGCCGAACTGGGGGTTGCCGCTGCGCATCTGCCACGCACCGACGAGTTGCAGCGCCCCCGTATCGGGCATGCGGCCAGCTTTGCGCAGCGCGGGCATCAGATCGACAAGGGCGACTCTGGGGTCCGTGACCGGCGGGGGCTTGGGCGCGTGACAATAGACCGCAGGCAGCAGCGCCAGGATCAGGAGGGCAAGTTTGAGCGCACGCATCGCTGCGCCGCCTGCCACAGCACGCTGCAACGGCAAAGCAAAACAGGGGTCAGGCGTTCAGGCGTTCTGGGCGTGATCAGGCGGGCACGAATTTCAGCGCATCACCGTCCATGCAATAGCGCTTGCCGGTGGGCGGCGGACCATCATCGAACACGTGGCCGAGGTGGCCGCCGCAGCGCGTGCAGTGCACTTCGGTGCGCGTGGTTCCGAACGAGGTATCAACCGACGTGGCGACCCCGCCCCTGAGCGGAGCCCAGAAGCTCGGCCAGCCGGTGCCGCTGTCGAACTTGGTCTTCGAAGAGAACAGCGCATTGCCATCGGCCGCACAGGTGAACGTGCCGCTGCGGTGCTCGTTCAGCAGGGGGGAGGAAAAGGGCCGCTCGGTCCCCTCCTCGCGCAGGATATAGTATTGGGCAGGGGTCAGCAGTTTGCGCCATTCGGCTTCGGTGTGCTGCACCGGGAACGTGCCCTTGCGCGCGGCGGCGACGGGGGCACCGCAAGCCGTGGCGGCCGCCATCGCGGCGGTGGCACTAAGGAAGGCGAGGAAGTTGCGGCGGGATGGCATCATGGCCCCTGGTTCGCTCCGATGGGAAGGAAGGTTACATTCCCCCCGATCGGAGCGCCAGTACTGCGGGAACGGTACTACGGGATTTTTGCAACGGGATACTTGCAACGGGGTATCTTGATCCCGCACGGTGGGCTGGGGGGGCTTGGGGAGCCCACCGTGCGGGACGAGACAAGGTCTATGCCAGCCAGCCTGAACGGAAACTGACTGGACCAGACCCGGTCAATACTTTTCGAGTTCGACGTCCAGCTTGCGGAACCCGTGCACGAAGTTGGCGCGCACGCGCTGCACATCGCCCGCCACGCGCACCCGCATGCGCCGCGCGTGCATTTCTTCCAGCAGCACACGCAGCTGCAGTTCGGCAAGACGAGCGCCGACGCAGCGATGGATGCCGTGGCCGAACGCCAGATGGCGGCGCGCATTGGGCCGGTCGATGATCAGCTTGTCGGGGTTTTCAAACACCGTCTCGTCGCGATTGGCCGAAAGGTACCACATGATGACCTTGTCACCAGCCTTGATCTGCTGCCCGAACAACTCGTTGTCTGCCGTGCACGTGCGGCGCATATGCGCCAGCGGGGTCACAAAGCGCAGGCATTCCTGCACCGCATTGGGGATCAGCGAGGGATCGCCTTCCAGCAGTGCACGCTGATCGGGGAACTGATCGAGCGCGTGGACGATGCCCGACATGGTGTTGCGCGTGGTGTCGTTGCCGCCGACGATCAGGAGCACGAGGTTGCCCATGAATTCCAGCGGGCTCATCGTTGCCATCGCGGGCGAATGGATCATCATCGAGATGAGATCGGGCGTCCGCTCCTTGCCCATCCGCTCCATCCACATGCCCTGAAAATAGCGCGCCATTTCGCTCAGAATCTCGAAGCGCTGGTCAGCCATGTCCGGTGCCAGAGTCAGTTCGACATCGCCCGCCCAATCCGACCAGAAGGTGAGCAGGCGGCGGTCGGCCCACGGAAAGCCGAACAGGATCGCGAGCATGCCGGTGGTGAGCTCGATCGAGACTTTGTCGACCCAGTCGAACCGCTCACCCCACGGCAGGGTATCAAGCACTTCGCCGGTACGTGCACGGATCTCGGCTTCCATCCGCAGCATTTCGGTGGGGATGAACGCGGGGGCCACGGTGCGGCGCTGGCCGGTATGCTCGGGCCGGTCCATCGCGATGAACATCGGCATCTGGCGCTCCGCGAGCTTGGCCGGATCGGTGCCTTCCGGCGGATCGCCGATGGTGATGCCGCCATATTCCCACGAGGAGGAAAACAGCTCGGGCAGCGATTCGACGTGCTGGATCGCCTTGTGCGAGACGACGTTCCAGTAATCGCCATAAGGCGTGCCGGTCACTTTGTTGACCGGTGCCTTGGCGCGCATTTCCGCAAAGATCGGGCCCCAGCGGTCCTCGACATAAATGGCCGAGGCGCTCACGTCCCAAGGCTGGGTGTGGACCGGGCGCGCCTGCGGGTTGGCGGCGAGCCAAGCCTCATACGCGTCGATCGCGGTGGGCGCGGTGCGGTAGGTGAACCCTGCTTCGGGCGCGAGCTGCGTGGCCATGGCAATCCTCCGATGCGGGAGGCTCGCGCTTGCGGCTCCCCTGTCTATCGGAGGGTACTATCCGTGCAACCTACATGACTGTCAATAAGCAATCGGCCAACGGGCGCGTTCAGCCGCCCACCGCCGCCGCAGGCCGCTTGAACCAGGACCGGCGCCCCCGCGCCGGCCCCGATTTCATCACCGTGCGGCGGAACAGCTGCGCGCCCACCCGCACGATAACGGCCACCCACAGCGCCTGCCACGCCAGCGCCACGAAGTGCGGCCAGATCTCCGGCGACTGCGCGGCATGCGCCAGCATCGCGAACGGCGAGCTCACCGGGAACACCTGGCTCACCGTCTCGATCCACGTGCCCGGCCGCGCCAGCGCATAGCTCGCGAAGAAGAACACCATGAGCTGCATCATCGTCACGGGCATTGAAAGCGTCTGCACCTCGCGCACCGTGGTCGCCATGCCGCCGATCGAGAGGAACAGCGAGCCGAGCAGCAGATAGGCCATCGCGAAATAGAGGAAACCGAGCAGCATGAAGGTGGACCAGCCCACCGCGGGTGTCGCCAGCAGCGGAATGGACTTCATGCCGAACACCATCAGCAGCCCGTAAACCGAGCCCCAGACCGCGATGCCGACAAGGCTGACCGCGAGCATGGCAAACAGCTTGCCCAGAAACAGCGCGTCCATCGGGATCGAGGCGGCGAGCACTTCGATGATCTTGTTGGCCTTTTCCTCGACGAGGTTGGACAGCACCATGCCCGCCAGCAGCATCGTCAGCAGGAACAGCAGCACTTGACCGGCTTGCGCCGTCACCGCCTGATCGGTGCGCGTCTTGGCCGCACTGGAGGCGATCTTGTCCGCCGTCACTTCGGGATAGATCCGGCTGACGCCGCGCCCTGCCTCAGCCGCGAACAGCGCAATCTGGCCGCGCCACTGGTCGACCCGCTCGGGCGTGCCGGTCAGCACCGGAGCCGCCAGCGTGCCCGAAACGATGGCAGCGATGCGATTGCCGCCGTGCTTCAGCGCCGCGCGCGAATCGAATGCCTCGTCCGATGTCACCCGTGCGAGCACCACGAATTGCGGCACGCCGCCTGCCATGCGCGGGGCCAGCGCATCGCGCGCGGCGATCAGGGCATCGCCCTGCTCGGCGGACATGGCGACGCCGATCTGCGGATTGTCGAGATCGCGCGAAACTTGCGCGCCGATCATCCCGGCCATCGCCCCGATAAACACCGGAAACAGCGGGCCGATCAGGAAGAAGATGAACGTCTTGGAGAAGATCACCGCGCAGAAATCGCGGCGCGCAACCACCCAGGCGGCAGCAAAATGGTGAGCGAGCATCAGCGGCGACCTTTCCGTTCAATGGCGGGCTCAGGCGTTTCCTCGAGCGCGCGCGCCGCGGCTTCCCCGGCAATCGCCACGAACGCATCATGCAGCCCGGGCCGCTCGATCGAGAGGCTGAGGATACCGGCATCTCCTTCGATCAGCGCACGCAGCAGCAGCTCGACCCCGCTTTCGGGCAGGGTGAAATTCCAGAACTTGCCCTCATGCCGCGCATCGGCGGGCAGCGCGGCGCGCCAGAGGCCCCCTTCGGCGCGGGTTTCGAGCCGGACTTGCGGACGGAGGCGGTCCCGCGCGGCGTCGACCGGTCCGGCGAACGGCACTTTGCCGCCCGCAATGATCGCAATCTGATCGCACAGGCGCTCGGCATGCGCGATCACGTGGGTCGAGAAAATTACCGTCGTGCCGCGTTCCGCCAGGCTGCGGATCATGCGTTCGAGCTTGCCCTGGTTGAGCGCGTCGAGGCCGGAAAACGGCTCGTCGAACACCACCAGATCGGGATTGTGGACGAGCGTGCCGAGCAGCTGCACCTGCTGCGCCATGCCTTTGGAAAGCTGGCGGATCTGCCGGTCGGCGGCATAGCCGAGGCCATGCTCTTCGAGCAGTTCGCGCCCACGGCGGCGGCCTTCCTTCAGCGGCACCCCGCGCAGCGCGGCGAGGAAGGCAATCGCCTCGGTCGCCTTCATCGCCGGATAGAGCCCCCGCTCTTCCGGCAGATAGCCGATCCGCCGCGCGACTTCGGTCGGACGCTCGTGCCCCAGCACGCGGCGATAACCCGAATCGGGGTCGATGATGCCCAGCAGCATGCGCAAGGTGGTGGTCTTGCCCGCGCCATTGGGCCCGAGAATGCCGTAGATCGCGCCGCGCGGCACCGAAATGTCCACGCCGTCGACGGCAATGAAGCCATCGAAACGCTTGACCAGTCCGCGCGCCTCGATGGCGAGGTCGGCAGAGGGAGCGATGTGGTCCAGAACGGGCATCCCGGTAAAGCTGCTAAAGGGTTCGATCTTCATGGGATCACCCGTTAACCGTAAGCCATGAACGAGGCGGGCAGCAAGTATGGTTAACGCGGACGCAACCTCTCTGAAGGAGCGGATCAAGGCCGAGGCCGCGCGGCTCGGCTTTGCGGCCTGCGGCATCGCGCCCGCCGCCGACGATCGCTTGCGCGCTGCGCGGCTCGAGCAGTGGCTGGCGGGCGGCCACCACGGTTCGATGGACTGGATGGAAACCCGCGCCGATCAGCGCAAGGGCCCGCAATCGCTCTGGCCCGAAGCGCGCAGCGTGATCGCGCTGGGCATGAGCTATGCCCCCGCCGCCGATCCCATGGCGCTGGCCAGCGCGCCCGAGCGCGCGCGCATTTCGGTCTATGCGCAAGGGGCCGATTACCACGACGTGATCAAGCGCGCGCTCAAGGGCTTGGCGCGCTGGCTGGTGGCCGAAGTGCCAGGCACCGAACTCAAGGTCTTCGTCGATACCGCGCCGGTGATGGAAAAGCCGCTGGGCGAGGCGGCAGGCATCGGCTGGCAGGGCAAGCACACCAATCTCGTCAACCGCACGCATGGCTCGTGGCTGTTTCTGGGCGCGATCTACACGACGCTGGCGCTGGAGCCCGACACCCCCCATGCCGACCGCTGCGGCACTTGCACCGCTTGCCAGTCCGCCTGCCCGACAGGCGCCTTCCCCGCGCCTTACCAGCTCGATGCGCGGCGCTGCATTTCCTACCTCACGATCGAGCACAAGGGGCCGATCCCGCACGAATTCCGCGCCGCCATGGGCAACCGCATCTATGGCTGCGACGATTGCCTCGCGGTCTGCCCGTGGAACAGCTTCGCCAGCACAGCGGCGGCCAACCGGGCCTTCCTGCCGCGCGCCGAACTCGCCGCCCCGCGCCTGGCCGAACTGCTCGCGCTGGACGACACGGCCTTTCGCGCGCTGTTTGCAGGCTCCCCGATCAAGCGCATCGGGCGTGACCGGTTCGTGCGCAATTGCCTCTATGCGGCCGGCAATAGCGGTGCAGCGGCGCTGATGGCCCCGGTGCAGCGACTGCTGGCCGATCCCGACCCCGCCGTGGCCGAAGCGGCCAGCTGGGCCTTGGACCGGCTCGCTGAAGCTATGCCAGTTCCTTGAGCGGCACCGAGGCGTCCGCCAGCTTATCGGCCGCGATAACCGCCCCGGCTTCGACCAGCTTGCGGCCCTGCACATAGTCCTTGATCATGTTGACGCAATCGAGCGCGATCACTTTGCCCGCCTTGAGGTAGATCACCGAGAAGCTGCGCGTGGCCGGATCGCCGCGCAGCACCGTGGCATCGTGGCCGGTCGAAAGCCCCACGGTCTGGAGCTTGAGGTCATACTGGTTCGACCAGAACCACGGCACCGCGTGATAGGGCACGCCCACGCCGCAGATCGACTTGGCCGCCGTCGTCGCCTGATCGTTGGCGTTCTGCACCGATTCCAGCCGAATCACCGCACCATCGGCAAAGGCATTGGCATGCGCCGCGCAGTCGCCAATGGCATAGACATCGGGCAGCGAGGTGCGGCACTCGGCATCGACGGTAACGCCGTTGGTGCCTTCGGCCCCTGCGGCGCGCAGCGGCTCGACGCAAGGAATGATGCCGATGCCGACGATCACCAGATCGGCGGGCAGCACGGTGCCGTCCGCCAGCTTCACGCCGGAAACCTTGCCGCCTTCGCCTTCGAGATGATCCACCATCACGCCGGTGCGCAGATCGACGCCGTGCGCGCGGTGGTCCGCCTCAAAGAAAGCGGACAGCGCTTCGCCCGCCACGCGCGCCAGCACGCGGGGCAGGGCTTCGAGCAGCGTGACATGGCAGCCCAGCTTGGTCAGCACCGCCGCCGCTTCGAGCCCGATATAGCCGCCGCCGATCACCACCGCGCGCTTTGCCCCGGCATCGAGCTCGGCCATCAGCTGATCGACATCGGCGCGCGTGCGCACCGCGTGGACGCCCGCAAGGTCGTGGCCCAGGCACGTCAGCCGCCGGGGATCGCCGCCGGTCGCCCAGATCAGGTGGCCGTAGCGGAGCTTGCGGCCATCGCTCAACGTGGCCTCGTGCGCCGCTGCATCGAGCGCGGTGACTTCGGTGCCCAGCAGCATGGTGACCGCCTTGTCTGCCCAGAACGCTTCGGGGCGGATGGTGATCCGCTCGAAGGTCTTTTCGCGCGCGAGGTATTCCTTGGACAGCGGCGGGCGCTCGTAGGGCAGCTCAGGCTCGCGCCCGATCATCAGCACGGTGCCGGTAAACCCGTTCTGCCGCAGCGCAATCGCCGCCTGCGCGCCGCCATGGCCCGCGCCGACAATCACCACATCGGCCGCCAGATCCGTTTCACTCATGCCCGCTCTCCTGCTTGTGAGCGCGGATTTGGCCAAAAGTCGCGGCGCGTCAACTGATCGGGATCAAATTGTCCGCGTCGGCATACGGATTACCGCGCCAGCAAAGTCCGCGCCTGGCTGGCGAGCTGCGCCAGCATCGCGGGTGCAACCGCAGCCGTCGCCTGCGCACGGCCCGTCAGCGCGCGGAAATTGCGCACCGGCGCGGCCTGTGCATCGAGCCACTGCGCGACATAGCCGCCCGGGTCCCCGCCGGTGGCGCGCGCAAGGAAATCGAGCCGCATCTGCTGGAAATCGCGCGCAAGGCCGGCAACGAGCAGCCGCTCCCACGGGTCGGAGGGGCTCATCCGGCTCGCCGCCTGCTGCGCCCAATCGAGACCCAGCGCCGCACCGAGCGCCGAGAACGCCGCCGTCAGCGCCGCCGGAGCAATCCCTTGCGCGACTGCGAGATGGGCAAGGCCAATCGCCCCGTCCATATCGACGAGATGCGCAATCCGCTGCGCCGCTTCGGCAGAGGCGCCCGCCTCGGTCAGTTCGAGCAACAAGCGCCGCGCCTGCACTTTGGCTTCGCCCTGCAGCAGTTCGCCCGTCGCGGCAGACAGCGCCCCGACGCCTTCGGTCAGTTCGGCAATCAGCGCACCCGGGGTCAGGCTGCCATGGCTGGCGCGCAGCACATCGGCGATATGGCCGCGCAGCGCTTCGGCAATGCGGGCATAGAGCGCGAGCCGCACGTGCTCGGGCATGGTTTCCCCGTCGGCACCATCGAGCAGCGCCCAGATGCCTTTCAGATCGAGCAGCCGCTCCGCCGCGACAAACGCCGCCGCCACTTGCGCCAGGCTGCAGCCTTCCTCCTCTACCAGTTCGAAGGGATGCACCGGCCCCAGATCATTGACGATCCGGTTGGCCAGCTTGGTCGCGATCAGTTCGCGGCGCAGGCGGTGGTGCGCGATATCCTCGGCAAAGCGTTCGCGCATCTGGGGCGGGAACGCGGCGAACAGCTGGTCCTCCAGCACCGGATCATCGACCACGGTGCTCTCTTCGAGCGCGCGCTGGAGCACCAGCTTGGTGCTCGAAAGCAGCACTGCCAGCTCGGGCCGAGTGAAACCGTGCCCGGCAGCGGCGCGGCGCAGCATGTCTTCGCTGCTGGCGAGTCCTTCTGTCTTGCGATCGAGATCGCCGCTTTCCTCCAGCACATCGACCAGCCTTGCATACGCGGCTGCAGCCCCCGGCCCGCCGCGCTCTGCGATGGAAAGCGCGAGCGCCTGCAGCCGGTTGTCCTCCAGCACGAGGTGCGCGACATCGTCCGTCATCGAAACAAGCAGTTCGACCCGGCCCGGCTCATCCAGCCGCCCGGCGCGCTTGGCCGAAGCGAGCGCGATCTTGATATTGACTTCGTGGTCCGAGCAATCGACGCCGGCCGAATTGTCGATGAAATCGGTGTTGATCCGCCCGCCGCGCCCGTGCGCGCCCACCAGCGCATACTCGATGCGCCCCGCCTGCGTGGCGCCAAGGTTGGCCCCCTCGCCGATCACGCGCGCGCGCACATCCTCGCCGTCGATCCGCAGCGCATCGTTGGCCGGATCGCCGACCGCGACGTTGTTCTCGCTTGAGGCTTTCACATACGTCCCGATGCCGCCGAACCACAGCAGATCGACCGGAGCCTTGAGGATCGCGGTGATCAGCGATTCGGGGTCCAGCTCTGCCGCCTCGATCCCGAGCAGCGCGCGGATTTCGTCGGTCAGCGGAATCAGCTTGAGCGTGCGGGCAAACACCCCGCCGCCCTTCGAAATCAGCGCCTTGTCGTAGTCGTCCCAGCTCGAACGCGGCAGCGCGAACATCCGCGCGCGCTCGGCCCAGCTCGCCGCCGGATCGGGATCGGGATCGAGGAAAATATGCCGATGATCGAACGCCGCGACCACCTTGAGCGCTTTCGACAGCAGCATGCCGTTGCCGAACACGTCGCCCGACATGTCGCCGCAGCCCACCACGGTTACGGACTCGGTCTGCACATCCACGCCCAGCTCGCGGAAATGGCGCTGGACCGAAAGCCACGCGCCTTTCGCGGTGATGCCCATGGCCTTGTGATCATAGCCCTTCGAGCCGCCACTGGCGAACGCATCGTCGAGCCAGAAGCCCTTGGCCTCGGCAATCGCGTTGGCGATGTCGCTGAAAGTTGCGGTGCCCTTGTCTGCTGCGACGACGAAATAGGGGTCCTCACCGTCGCGGATGACCACGCCCGCCGGATGCACCACATCGCCGCCGACGATATTGTCGGTCACCGAAAGCAAGGTGCGGATGAATATCTCATAGCTCGCGCGGCCTTCGGCCAGCCACGCTTCGCGCGCGCGGGCCGGATCGGGGAGCTGCTTGGGATAGAACCCGCCCTTGGCCCCCGTCGGCACGATCACCGCGTTCTTCACGCGCTGCGCCTTCATCAGCCCAAGCACTTCGGTGCGGAAATCGTCGCGCCGATCAGACCAGCGCAGGCCTCCGCGCGCCACCGGACCGGCGCGCAAGTGAATCCCCTCCACACGCGGGCTGTACACGAAGATTTCGCGCCACGGCACGGGCCGGGGCAGGCCGGGCACGAGCGCGGATTCGATCTTGAACGCCAGCGCCTCGGTGGCGGCCGGGCTGAATGCATTGGTGCGCAGGATCGCCTCGGCCAAGGCGCGGAATTGGCGCAGCAGGCGGTCGTCGTTGATCGCGGCGACCCCGGCAAGCCCGGTGCGGATCTGTTCGGCATAGCGCGTTTCCGCCGCCTGCCGGTCCTCCGCAAACGCCGGGTCATGCCGCGCCAGGAACAGACCGATCAGCCCGCGCGTCACGTCGGGCGCGTTCTTCAGCGCTTCGACGGCCGTGGCGATGGAAAAGGTCATGCCCGCCTGCCGCAAATAGCGATACCATGCGCGCATCCAGTTCGCGCCGCGCGCGGTGAGCCCGGCGGAGACGATCAGCCGGTTGAACATGTCATCCTCGGCCGCGCCGTTGAGCACGGCAGCAAGCGACTCCTCGATGGCTTCGGCGCGCGCCAGCAGGCCGTCAGCGTCGATGCCTTCCGGGGTCGACACAAGGAAATCATGGATGAAGCCCAGCCGCCCCTTGTCGAGCGCGGTCGGCACTTCCTCCAGCACGCGGAAGCCGAAGTTTTCGAGCACCGGCACCGCATCGGACAGCACGATCGCCCCCTCGCGCTGGTAGAGCTTGAGCCTGAGGCCTTCCTCGCCGCGCAAACGGTGGAGCCGCGCGGCCCGGCGCGGCGCGCCCGGCTGGGTTCCACTTTGAGTCAGGGCGCGCAGCACGCGGATATCGCCCGCCGCTTCCGCCGGGCCATAGGCGCTGCGGTACCCCACAGGAAACGCATCGGCATAGCGCGCGGCAATCGCGGCGGCGCGCGAGGGGTCTTCGCCCTTGGCCAGTTCGGCCTCGACCGCCGCGCCCCAGCCGCGCACCATCGCCTGAAAAGCCGCATCGAGCGCGGCCTCGTCGGGCAGGCTGGCCCCGTCGCGGATGTCGATCACGAATCGCATGAGCGCGAGCGTGCCGCCTTCGACCGAAAGGCTCCAATCAAGCACCGGCGCGCTGCTCGCCGCCTCGAGCATCGCTTTCACCTGCAGGCGCACTTCGGTCGATTGCGCATCGCGCGGCAGCCACACGAACGCAAAGAGATGGCGGGCGAGCGGCGCGGCCACGAGCGCGAGGCGTGCACGCGGCCGGTCTATCAGGCTCATCATCGTGGTCGCAATGCGCTCCAGATCATGGTCGGCGAAGCTGATCAGCAGATCGTGCGGCAGCGCGGTCAGCGCGTGGACCAGCGCCTTGCCGGCATGGCCATTGGGAGTGAAACCGAACTTGCCCATCAGCCCTTCAAGCTGGCTGCGCATGCGCGGAATGCGGTCGGGCGCGGCGGCCAGCGCAGCGCTCGTCCAGACCCCGGCGTGGACCGACAGCGCGGTGACTTTGCCGCCCTCCATCACCGGCACGATAAACAGATCAAGCGGCACGCGGCGGTGGACGCGCGCGATGCGGTTGGCCTTGACGATCAGCGGCGCGCGCGGGGCTTCTGCCCCCCTTTCCCCCAGCCGGTCGAACCACGCGAAAGCGCGTTCATACGATGCTTTGGCCAGCAGCGGCGCATCGCTGGCGCGGCAGATGCCCAGCGCCGCGCCCGCTGTGCCATCGCGGTTCTGGATCACATGGCCGAGCTGGGTGAGCATCCCGTCGGCCAGCCAGCGCAGCAGCGCCGCGCCTTCCTGATCGGGCAAAGTGCGCGCGTCTTCTTGCATCGCGGCCTGCATGCGCGGCCAATCGGCAACGGCGGCGTGGACATCGGCGAGCGTGGACTTGAGCGCCGCGACCAGTTCGCGCCGCTCGCGCGCATCGACCCGCTCGGTTTCGAGATAGACCATCGATTCGCGGCGCTCGCCCACGGCATCGCCTTCGGGCAGCGCGAGCAAAGCGCCGGCCGGATCGCGCCGCACCGCAACGACCGGGTGGACCAGCCGGTCGATCGCCAGCCCTTGCGCCGAAATCGCCCCCGCAATCGAATCGACAAGGAACGGCATGTCATCGTTGATCACCGCGATGCGCAAGTAGCGTGCGGCCTGCCCGCCGATGCTCTCGATCGCGATGGCGGGGGCCGAACCGGGGCGCGATGCCGCCGCTGCCAGCGTGAAGCGGGCCGCCTCGGCAATGCGTGCAGCCTCGAAATCCGCCGCCTCATCGGGGAGCAGCGCCGCAGTGAAGCGAATAGCCAGCTGTTGGGCGAGATTCGAGTCCACGCCGGAAACGGCGGATTTGCTGGCCATGATCGCTCCTGCTTCCCAGCGCCGCGTCTTGTGGCGTGCGCCGTTATCGTTATCCGCCCCATTTTGCGGGTGCGTAATATTATGTCACAATAGTGAACTAATCATGCGGAGCCTACCCCGGCAACCGCGCAAGGGCAAGCCGGAGGAAGGTTAAGATT
>CAIKKO010000457.1 GCA_903828025.1 uncultured Sphingomonadales bacterium | reverse complement strand
GCACGAAGTGCTTGGTGCCGAGGAACACCCCGTCGACATTGACCGCCATGATCCGCCGCCAGCTGTCCAGCGTCAGCGTCTCGACCGGGCCGGTGAGGTCGGTGCCCGCATTGTTGATCAGGATATGCGCCGCGCCGTGGCGCGCCTCCACCGTCTGGGCCGCGCGCGCCCAGTCGGCCTCGTTCGCCACGTTGGCGCAGATGTAGCTCGCGGCCTGGCCCAGCCGCGCGAGCGTGGTGGTGGCCGTCTCGCTGTCCTCGGTGTCGAGGTCCGACAGCACGACTTCAGCCCCTTCGGCCAGAAACCGCTCCGCACAGGCGAGGCCGATGCCGCGCAGGCCGCCCGAAATGAACGCGACCCGGCCTTGCAGCCGCTTGGCGCCGAGATCGCTCATACGCCCATCATCCCTGCGGTCGTCGCGCCGTCGATGGCGATTTCCGCGCCCGATACGAACCCGGCCTCGTCCGAGGCGAGATAGGCGACGAGACCCGAAATCTCGTTGAGCTGCGCCATGCGCTTCATCGGTGCCATGCCTTCGAACATCGCGCGCGCGGCGGCCGGATCGGGCTGCGAGGCCATGATCTGCTGGATCAGCGGGGTTTCGACCACGCCGGGCAGGATCGCGTTGACGCGGATCTTGTAGCCCATCTGTCCGCAATGCACCGCCGCCGATTTGGCCAGCGCGCAGACCGCCGCCTTGGTCACCGAATAGGTCACGTAATTGCCCAGCGGGCGCGTGGCGTTCATCGAGGAGTTGATGATGATCGAGCCGGTAGCCCCTTCAGGGTTGCGCTTCATCGCGCCAATCGCGTGCTGCACGGTCAGCATCACGCCGGTCTGGTTGATCGCGACCACGTTGTCCCAGCCCTCGATACCCACATCCTCGATGTTGGCATCCCCGCTTTCGGTGCCGGCATTGGCGAAGGCCACATCGAGCCGGCCATAGGTGGCGAGCACGTCCTCGATCAGCGCGGGCCAGCTTGCGGCATCCTGCACGCGGTGCTTGCGGAACTCAGCCCCGGTTTCAGCGCAGAGGACTGCGGCTTCGGCTTCCTTCGATCCGGTGAAAAACACCTTCGCGCCTTCCGCCACCAGCCGCCGCACGGCAGCCGCGCCAATGCCCGTGGTGCCGCCGGTGACCAGCGCCACCTTGCCTTCAAGTCGTCCTGTCACTCTACTCTCCCGCGCGCTAGCATCTGCGTGATTGGTGCAAGGCTCTGCGCGCCAGCGCAACCTATGCTTTTTCGCAAGGTGACGGACCGGCGCGAAAGGCGCACACTTAGGAGGATCGGGTGCACGCCCGCAATCGGGCCGCCGCGCCCTGCCCCCCATCCGATCATCCGCGATTCGCACTCCGCTATTTACCGGCAGGCCTGCCGGTATTATACCGGCCCTGTCACGGCGCGATCACATGGCCGGGCTATCTGGGAGAGCATGATGGCTACGCGTCGGGCGATGATTCGAGATGTGCGGGACCATCCAGCCAGGTCGGCGATCAGCTGCCTTTCTGCAGCAACCATCGGCGCCGACGCCATCGACGCACACGACATCGATTCCGTGCGCATTGCCGAGCCTGGGGACGTGCGCCGCGCGGCCGAAGCGCTGCACCGGCTCGCGCTGGCAGCCGGAATGCGCGCCGCCCCCGCGCACGATATTGCCGACAAACGCACCCCGGTCGATCACGAAGGCCACATTCTGGCGTCCGAGGTGTTCGGCTGGACCGACGACAAGGCGTGGTGGCGCAATTCGCGCATCGCGCTCGATTCGCCGCTGGCGTCGGCCTGCCGCTTTGAAAGCGAGCCGTTCTGGGTGAATGCGCAGGGCTTTCGCACACGCCAGCCCAACCACTATCTCGATGCGATCGACCTCACCAATTTCGAGGCCCGCGCGATGACGCGCGCGGCCATCGTGGTGCCGGTGCATCTGCCGTTCGGGCAGATCGGCGCGGTCAGCTTCAACCCGCTCGATCCGGCGGCGACCGATCTGACGGACGCCTTTGCGCGCCATGGCGATGCCTTCGGCGTCTATGCCCGCACGTTCATTGCCAGCTATGTCAACGCGATGGGTTCGGTTCAGGCCTTGCCCGCCGGATCGCGGCTCTCCAAGCGCGAGGTGGAGTGCCTGCGCTGGGCCGCCATCGGCAAGACCGACCTCGAAATCAGCATGATCATGAGCCGCAGCCGCCCCACCGTGCGGTTTCATATCCACAATGCCTCGACCAAGCTGAACGCGGTGAACCGCAGCCAGACCGTGTTCAAGGCGGCGCAGCTGGGCTATATCTCGCTCAACACCTGACCGGTGCCAGGCGCTAACGGCCTGCCTTTCGCGGAAAAAACAACCGACCCTAGCGTTTTGTAGAGTCGGCAAGCGCGCGCGACTGTGGCCTGAAGGGCTGGCCGGGATTCGAAACCTTTCACAGGTGCGCGCCCCCTTTACCGGAGCGGACATTCACGCGATGACGTTTAACAACAACGCCAACAACAACAGGGTGGGATAAAGGATGCAGTTGAGCCGTGAGGCGCTCTTGCGCGCCTATCGCCAGATGAAGCTGATCCGCGAGTTCGAGGAGCGGCTGCACGTCGATATTCAGACCGGCGAAATCGCCGGTTTCACGCACCTCTATTGCGGGCAGGAAGCTGTCGCGGTCGGGGTGTGCGAGCATCTGTCCACCGAGGACAAGATCGTCTCCACCCATCGCGGCCACGGCCACTGCCTCGCCAAGGGCTGCGATGTGGACGGCATGATGGCCGAAATCTGGGGCAGCCGCGAAGGCCTGTGCAAGGGCAAGGGCGGCTCGATGCATATCGCCGATGTCGACAAGGGCATGCTCGGCGCGAACGGCATTGTCGGCGCGGGCGCGCCGATTGCGGTGGGCGCGGGCATTTCGTGCAAGATCGACGGCAAGGGCCACGTGGCGATCACCTTCTCGGGCGACGGCGCGTGCAACCAGGGCACCACGTTCGAGGCGATGAACATGGCGGTCGTGACCAAGGCGGCCTGCATTTTCGTGTTCGAAAACAACCACTACTCCGAACACACCGGCTTCGATTACGCGGTCGGCACCCAGAAGGACATCGCCAGCCGCGCCGAAGCGTTCGGCATGAAAGTGTGGCGCGGCGACGGCACCGATTTCTTCTCGGTCTATGAAACGATGCGCGAAGTGCTCGAATATGTGCGCGTGCCCGGCAATGGCCCGGCGGCGGTCGAGTTTGATACCGAGCGCTTCTTCGGCCACTTCGAGGGCGATCCGCAGCGCTATCGCGGCCCGGGCGAGCTCGACCGCATCCGGGAAACGCGCGATTGCATCAAGAAGTTCCGGGCCAGCGTGACCGAAGCGGGCCTGCTGACCGGCGCCGATATCGACGCGGTTGATGCCGATGTGATGGACGCCATCGAAAACGCCGTGGCCAAGGCCAAGGCAGCTGACCGGCCGACTGCCGAGGACGTCCTCACCGACGTCTATATCTCGTACTGAGCCGGGGAGCGGACCAAATGGCCAAAATGATGTACCGCGAAGCCATTCTCTCGACAATCGCCGAGGAAATGGAGCGCGACCCCAATGTGGTGGTGCTGGGCGAGGATGTGGTCGGCGGCAACGGCACCGCGGGCGGGCCGGAAGCCATCGGCGGGATCTGGTCGACCTCGGTCGGCCTCTACGGCAAGTTCGGCGGGGATCGCGTGATCGACACCCCGATCTCGGAAAGCGCGATCATGGGCGCGGCGGCGGGCCTTGCGCTTTCGGGCAAGCGCCCGGTGGCCGAGCTGATGTTTGCCGACTTCATCGGCGTCTCGCTCGATCAGATCTGGAACCAGCTCGCCAAGTTCCGCTACATGTTCGGCGGCAAGACCAAGTGCCCGGCGGTGATCCGCATGGCTTACGGCGCGGGCTACAACGCCGCCGCGCAGCACAGCCAGGCCGTCCACCAGATCCTCACCGGCATGCCCGGGCTCAAAGTGGTGATGCCCTCCACCCCCGGCGACGTGAAGGGCCTGCTGCGCACCGCGATCCGCGATGATGATCCGGTGATCTTCCTGGAGCACAAGGCGCTCTACGGCATGAAGGGCGAAGTTTCCGACGATCCGGACTTCATGATCCCCTTCGGCCACGCGCGCCTTTCGCGCGCCGGGCAGGACGTGACGATCGTCTCGACCGGCCTGCTGCTCGGGTTCTGCGAGGCGGTGGCGGACAAGCTCGCCGCCGAAGGCATCGGCTGCGACGTGATTGATCTGCGCACCACCAGCCCGCTCGACGAAGAAGCGATCCTCGATTCGGTGGAAGTCACCGGGCGTCTGGTCGTGGTCGACGAGGCTCCGCCGCGCTGCAGTCTGGCCGCCGATATCTGCGCGCTGGTCTCTGAAAAGGCCTTTGCCAGCCTCAAGGCTCCGCCGCTCGGCGTTAATCCGCCGCACACGCCTGTCCCGTTCGCGCGCGAGCTGGAAACCGCGTATCTCCCTTCGGTCGCCAAGATCGAAGCGGCGGTGCGCAAGGTGCTGTCCTACCGCTAAGGCCCCCATACTAAGGAACGCCGAACATGGCCGATATCCGCCCGTTCTGCATGCCCAAGTGGGGCATCGAAATGACCGAGGGCACCATCGCCGAATGGATGGTCAAGGAAGGCGATGCCTTCACGCGCGGGCAGATTCTCTGCCTGATCGAGACCGACAAGATCACCAACGAAGTCGAAGCCGAATACGATGCGGTGCTGAAGCGCGTGCTGGTGCCCGCGGGCGAAACGCCGCAACCGGTGGGCGCGCTGCTCGGCGTGTTTGCCGAAGCCGCTGCGAGCGATGCCGAAGTCGATGCCTTTGTCGCAGCGTTCAAACCGGCGGAAACCGGCGTGGCCGCGAAGGCTGGCGGCGGTGAAGCCCCGGCGGCGGCGGCGGCTCCGGCGGCGGCTGCGCCTGCCGCTCCGGCCAAGATCGTCACCAACCGCCCGATCAGCCCCGAAGCGCTCAAGCTGGCTGAGGCTGAGGGCGTGGACATCGAGCCCATCGCGGGGTCGGGCCGCCATGGCCGCATCACCTATCAGGATGTGGTGCAGGCCATGCGCCCCGAGCGCGCCGCGTCCTACAAGGGCACCGCGCCGCTAAGCGAAGAGACCCGCGCGATCTTCGCCTCGCCGCTGGCGCAGCGGCTCGCGGCGCAGCACGGCATCGACCTTTCCGGCATGGCGGGCACCGGCCCGCGCGGGCGCATTTCCAAGAAGGACGTGCTCGCGCTGGTCCCGGCCCCTGCTCCCGATTCTGCAGCAGCCGCCGCGCCCACCTTCGGCGCGCCGTTCGTGGCGGTCGCCAATGCGCCGGTGGTCCAGCCGTTCGACAAGATCCGCAAGATCGTCGCGCGCCGCCTGACCGAGGCGAAGCAGACCATCCCGCACTTCTACTTGCGTGTCTCCGCCGGGGTCGATGATCTGCTTGACTTGCGCAAGACAGCCAACGTGGTGCTGGGCGTGAAGGCCTCGATCAACGACTATCTGGTCAAGGCCGTCGCGATGGCGCTGGTCCGCCATCCGGACGTGAACGTGCAAGTCCACGGCGAGGCGGTGCACAACTTCCCGCATGCCGATGTCGCCATCGCGGTTGCGAGCCCCAAGGGCCTCGTCACGCCGGTGGTGCGGCAGGCCGATCGCATGCACATCGCGCAGATCGCTGCCGCCACGCGCGCGCTGATCGACAAGGCGCAGGCCGGGCGGCTGAGCTTCGAGGATATGGACGGCGGCACGTTCAGCATCTCCAACCTTGGCATGATGGGGATCGAGGCGTTCGACGCGATCATCAACCCGCCGCAGGGCGCGATCCTTGCGGTCGGCGGGGTGAACCGCGTGGCGGTGGAACTGGACGACGGCGATATCGCGTTCGAAAGCCGCATCCAGCTCTCGCTCTCGGTCGATCACCGCGCCATCGACGGCGCGGCCGGCGCGGCCTTCCTGCAAACGCTCAAGAGCCTGATCGAAGACCCGGAGAGCCTGTTCCGCTGAGGCCGACCTAGCCAATTGGACAGCGACGGGCTCGCGGCAAACCGGCTAGACCAGCGGAATGGGAACCATTCGCCAGATCGTGCTCACCCGCCGCCCTGAGGGCGTGCCGGTGCCGGAAGACTTCGCGCTGGTCACAGCGCCGATGCCGCAGATCGGGCCGGGGGATATCCTGGTCCGCATGCGGGTGGGATCGTGCGATCCGGCGATCCGGGGCTTTCTCGATGACCGGCCGAGCTATCTGCCGCCTGTCGCCATCGGCGCGCCGATCAACGGCATGTCGCTGGGCGAAGTGATCGCTTCCCACGATCCGGCCTGGCCGGTCGGCACGTTCCTGCGCACGTTCGCCACCTGGTCGGACCACTATGTGATCCGGGGCGATGCGCTGGGGCTGGAGCGGGTGAACGCCGCGCCCGGTGTGCCGCT
>CAIKKO010000456.1 GCA_903828025.1 uncultured Sphingomonadales bacterium | reverse complement strand
GGCCGCGCCGATCCCGGCCAGAACCACTGGGTCGGCGCAGCGGATCCGCGCAGCGAAGGCGCAGCCGTCTCGCCGTGATAGCTGTTTCAGCCTAGCTGAAACAGAGGCGGCACCGGCCCACTCCCCCGCCCCCGTAAAAACTTGGGCCACCCACGAGAGTATCCTGAATGGGTGGCCGGGCGGGGGAGTGGGCCGGTGCCGCCTTCCACGCCTGCTGTCCACAAGCCGCGCTTGCCCTTCCACTACGGCGTCCCTAGTTTCCCGGCCAAACACAGGGCCCACCGCTCCGAAGCGGAACGGGCCCCGGGCCAGAGGACCCCCCGCCGTGCAGCTTTCCGAATTCGCAGCCTACCCCAATCTCGTCGCGATGTTCCTCGCCCGCGCCGAGTTCTTCGGCGAACGTCCCTTCCTCTGGGCCAAGCGCGGCGGCCAGTGGCAATCGCAAAGCTGGCGCGAGGCGGCGGATCAGGTCTGCCTGCTTGCCGAAGCGCTGCGCCACCTTGGCCTCGAACCGGGCGACCGGGTTGTGCTCGTCTCGGAAAACCGCCCCGAATGGTGCATCGCCGATCTCGCAATCATGGCTGCCGGGCTCGTCACGGTCCCCGCCTACACCACCAACACCGAACGCGATCACCTCCACGTGCTGGAAAATTCCGGCGCGCGCGCGGTCATCGTCTCCAATGCCAAGCTGGCGCAGCCGCTGCTCACGGCTTGCCTCAGCGCGCCCGGTGTAGGCCATATCGTCGGCATCGAACCGCTGCGCCGGATGCAGTCCGAACGCATCGCGTTCCACGAATGGTCCGCGCTTGCCAGCGGTGATGCCACCTTGGCCCGCCTCTCGGTCGGCGCGCGCGTCGCCGCCATCGGCCGCAGCGAAACCGCCTGCATCATCTACACCAGCGGCACGGGCGGCGCTCCGCGCGGGGTGTGCCAGCACCACGGCGCGATCCTGTGCAATGTCGACGGCGCGGCGCATATCCTCGCCGAAGACCTCGGCTGGGATGCCAGCGGCGAGGAAACCGAGGTGTTCCTCTCGTTCCTCCCGCTCAGCCACGCCTATGAACACACCGGCGGGCAATACCTCCCCATCGGCATGGGCGCGCAGATTTACTACGCGGAAGGCCTCGAAAAGCTCGCCAGCAATATCGAGGAAACCCGCCCCACGCTGATGGTCGTGGTCCCGCGCCTGTTCGAAGTGCTGCGTGCGCGGATCATGAAGCAGGTGGAAAAACAGGGCAAACTGCCGAACTACCTCATGGCCCGCGCGCTCGCCATTGGCGCGCGCAAGGCCGATGGGCGCGCCCATATCCTGCGCCGCCTGATCGACGCGCCGATGGACTTCTTCATCGAACGCACCTTGCGCCCCAAGATCCGCCAGCGCTTCGGCGGGCGGCTGAAAGCGCTCGTCTCGGGCGGCGCGCCGCTCAATCCCGATGTCGGCCTGTTCTTCGATGCGATGGGCCTCACCATGCTGCAAGGCTATGGCCAGACCGAATCCGGCCCCGTGATCAGTTGCAACCGCCCGAAAGTCGGCCTCGCGATGGACACCGTCGGCCCGCCGATGCGCGGCGTGGAGGTGCGCATCGCCGATGACGGGGAAATCCTCGTGCGCGGCGAACTCGTGATGCACGGCTACTGGCGCAACGATGCGGAAACCCTGCGCGCCATCCCGCAGGAAGGCCCCAACGCGGGCTGGCTCCACACCGGCGATATCGGCCACCTCGATGCGCAGGGCCGCATCAAGATCACCGACCGCAAGAAGGACATGATCGTCAACGACAAGGGCGACAACGTCTCCCCACAGCGCATCGAAGGCATGCTCACGCTCCAGCCCGAAATCGGCCAGGCCATGGTTTCGGGCGACAAGCGCCCCTACATCGTCGGGCTGATCGTGCCCGATGGCGAATGGGCGCTCGAATGGTCGCGCGCGCAGGGCGAGAAGTTCAACCTCGCCGCGCTGCAAGACCTGCCCGCCTTCCGCACCGCCATCCGCGCCGCGGTAGACCGCGTGAACAAAGACCTTTCGGTGATCGAAAAAGTCCGCCAGTTCGCCTTCGCCGACGAAGCCTTCACCATCGACAACGCCGAAATGACCCCCTCGATGAAAATCCGCCGCCACAAGATCCGCGAACGCTACAGCGCGCGGATTGATGCGCTGTATAAGGGGTGAGGGGGGAGCAGTTCCTCCCCGGCACGGGGAGGGGAACCACCGCCGCAAGCGGTGGTGAATGAGCAGCATAAAAGCGCGACCGCACACTGTAGGGGAATTTTCTTAATCGACACCTTTAAACGAACGGGTCGTCACAATAGAAGAAGGACTCGATACATTTGATTTTGGATTGTCATCTGGTGCAGTGGTATCTTCGGATTTGGGCTGATAAATCACGACTGGTTTCTTCGTCACTGTCGAATTTGGGTGATTTTCTGGTCCGGCAACGGGTGTGACATCATCGGCCGGATCGGTTTGTGAGAAGCGAACGACATCACCTGACGCTGCATTGTATAGGCAATAGAATTCAATGTGCTGGAACGCTCCAAACCCATTTGATAGCTTGGCTCGGGTTGATAAAAGCGACAGCAGACCGAGGCCCGGTGATTGCAGGCTGAACTTATCAAACTTGTCACCCAACCAGCCCTTGGCGTCGTCGTCCCACGCAAAATCGTGCACTGCGATGCTGCGGAGATAATCATCAGCACCCGACGAGCATTCGACTTGAGCCTTACTGCTGAATCGATCATCAAGGGCCTTTGGATTGTTGCCGTGATGCTCGATGAATGCCGCATCGTCAGATTGCGCGTTAGCGCTTGCATCGACTTTGCTTCCTTCGGTTGACGGGCCCGAGTGAGGCCAGACCGCGACAGCGGCAAGAATCCCGACGACCACCAAACCGGCTACAAGCCCACTTTTGGAGTTGGCCTGCTTGGTGCGGCAATGCGGGCAAATTTTGGCCTTTGCGTTGATTTCCTCCCTACAAGCACGGCAAACTCTCGCACTTGTTGCCACCATGTCCCCCCACCTGAATACACATATGTCTGTAGCATAGTTGGGACTCGATCTTCAACGACGGGAGGAGTTTGGATTTGAGTAGCGAAGCCAAGCGGCGTGTCGCTTACGAAACCATCACGCTGGACCAATCCCCCTTCCTTGTGATAAATTATGATAAATTCACAAGGACCTCACCATGGCCCACGCGCAGCCCGTAACTATCAGTCTCACCCCGGAAATGGCCGCGATGGTACGCCGCAAGGTTGAGGACGGTGAATACACGTCCGTGAGCGAAGTGGTGCGTGAAGCGCTGCGTGACTGGTCGCGCAAGCAATCGGCCGAGCAGCAGGAACTGCACGAGTTGCGCGCGCTGCTAAACGAAGCCGCTGGCAGCGGCCCCGGTGAAGACGGCGCCACCGTCTTTGCCCGGCTGCGCGCGCGTTATTCGGAATAGCGGGAACTGTCGTGGGTTTTCGGGTATCTGCACCAGCAGAGCGCGATCTTGCTGAGATTGGCGACTTCATCGCGCTCGACAACAGGGCCGCCGCCCTCTCCTTTGTGGCCGGGATCGAAGCGCGCTTTGCCGAGATCGCCCGACAACCCGCGCTGTATCGCTTGCGCGACGAGGTGATGCCCGGTGTCCGCGCCGCCCCACATGGGCGCTACCTGATCTACTTCCTCTGCGAAAGCGATGGCGAGGTCCTGTTTCTGCGCGTGCTCCACAGCGCCCGCGATCAGGCTGCAACGCTTGGGTTCGATTGAACGCGGTCAGGTTCAGCCCACCCGCGCAAAACCACTTTCCTACACACCCTATTCTGCGCGATGCTCTGCTTCGCTCTTTGAACCGTCGTTCGCAAAGGCAGCCGTGCTGCCCGATCCACCCGAGGCCCTAGCGGCCCCGAGGCATGTTTGGTGTGCCTGGCAAGACGTTTCCAACTCGGTGCGCAGGCAGCCATCGCCTTGCCGTGCGGCGATTTGGTCAAAAAGTGCAATATTTCAGCGTAATACGTCCCCTGCCTCCGGGGGCTGAGTTTTCCCTCAGGACCGTGTCAACCGTGTCAACCTCGGCCCCGTAAACAAGGGGAAGCCAAACCGGTTTGTTTCCTCTATGGGGGCACATTCGCCCCGGCGCGGGGGGTGGCCGCTCTGGCCGCCGCCGCTTGCACGGGCGCCTTTCCTGACTTTGTGAGACGTATGCCTTTTTCCCAGCTTCCTCCCGTTCTCGGCGCTGCCGTGGCCGAACGCGGCTATGCCGCCCCCACCCCGGTTCAGGCCGCCGTGCTTGAAAGCAATGCCGTCGGGCGCGATCTCGTCGTCTCGGCGCAGACCGGCTCGGGCAAGACGGTCGCCTTCGGGCTGGCCATGGCCGCCGAACTGATGGGCGATGAAGACCGCCTGCCCCCCGCTGGCGCGCCGCTCGCGCTGGTGATCGCGCCGACCCGCGAACTCGCGCTGCAGGTCAGCCGCGAGCTGGTGTGGCTCTATGAAAAGACCGGCGCGCGCATCGCCACCTGCGTTGGCGGCATGGATGCCTCGCGCGAACGCCGCGCGCTCAGCTACGGCGCGCATATCGTGGTCGGCACCCCGGGCCGCCTGCGTGATCACCTCGAACGCGGCGCGCTCAACCTCACTGCGCTGCGCGTCGCGGTGCTCGATGAGGCCGACGAGATGCTCGACATGGGCTTCCGAGAAGACCTTGAAGGCATTCTCGATGCCACGCCGAGTGGCCGCCGCACCATGCTGTTTTCGGCGACGATGCCCGCGCCGATTGTCGCGCTCGCCCGCCGCTACCAGAACAACGCGCTGCGCATCTCGACCGTGACCGAAGAACGCGGCCACGGCGATATCGCCTATCAGGCCATGGCCGTCGCGCCTGCCGATATCGAGAACGCGGTGGTCAATCTGCTGCGCTTCCACGAGGCCGAGACCGCGATGCTGTTTTGCGCCACGCGCGACAATGTCCGCCGCCTCCACGCCAGCCTGGTCGAGCGCGGCTTCGCGGTTGTCGCGCTATCGGGCGAGCACAGCCAGAACGAGCGCAACGCGGCGCTGCAGGCCTTGCGTGATCGCCGCGCCCGCGTCTGCGTTGCCACCGACGTTGCGGCGCGCGGGATTGATCTGCCCACGCTCAGTCTTGTCGTCCATGTCGAAATTCCGCGCGATGCCGAAACCTTGCAGCACCGTTCGGGCCGCACCGGACGCGCGGGCAAGAAGGGCACCGCCGTGCTGATCGTGCCCTATCCGCGCCGCAAGCGCGTCGAGGCCATGCTGCGCGGCGCGCGCATCCCTGCCGTGTGGGTGCCCGCGCCCTCCGCTGCCGATATCCGCGCTGCGGACAACGACCGGATGATGGCCGCACTGCTCGCCCCCGTCGAAGCGACCGAGGAAGACCGGGCGCTGGCCGCGCGCCTGCTCAGCGAACGCAGCGCCGAAGACATCGCCGCCGCGCTGGTGCAGATCCACCGCGCGCGCTTGCCCGAACCTGAAGACCTGATGAGCGGCAATGATGCCGGTCCGCCCGCCGCGCGCGAGCCGCGCGCAGGGTTCGAGGAAAGCACCTGGTTCCGCGTCAACATCGGGCGCAACCACAACGCCGATCCGCGCTGGATCCTGCCGTTGCTGTGCCGCCGCGGCCATGTCAGCCGCACCGAAATCGGCGCGATCCGCATCACCGGCGATGAAACGCTGTTCGAAGTGCCCACCGCGATTGCCGCGCGCTTCCTCGATGCCGTGCGCCGCACGGCCGAAGATGCCGACGAGTTCGAGATCATGGCGGTCGATGGCAAGCCGCGCGACGAAGCCAAAGGCCGCCGCCGCGACAACGCACGGCCGACGCCAAAGTCGACCATGGCACCCAAGCCCTATCGTCATCCGGCGCGCGCCGAGCCGGGCAAACCGGCCGCCAAAGGTCCGCACCGCAAGGGTACGTGGCGGGCCAAGCCTGATCGGGCGAAGTAAGCCGGACGCGGTTACGCCGCGTCTTCGAGCTCGACGAATTCGGGGAAGAAGCGCGGCGGACGCTGTGACCAGCCCGGCGCGGTGGCGGCGGCTTCGCTGATCGACTGGAGCAGGCCCTTGCGCCGTTCAGGGCGGATATGGGGGAGCGCGGCGGCACCGCAGAACGCCGCCGGCAGCCACGGACGCGCTTCCGGGCCAAGCAGGCGCTCGTAAAGGAAGCGGTAGGCGGAAAAGCCTTCGATCCGGCCCTGCGCAAGATCGAACGTGGTGACATGGAGCAGCGGCGCCATGATGCGTTCGAGATCGTCGAGGCCTGCGTTGCGGTTGCTTTCCGCCCGGTCGGTTTCGGTTTCGTCGACGAGCAGCTTGCGCAGCAGCTTGAGGTCTTGATAGATCACATATTGTGTGCGGATCGAGGCCGCTTCGGCCGGGCCGCGCGCCCACAGGCGGAAGGCATCGCGGCGGCCGAGCCCGACATCGAGGCTGCGCCGGATATAACGCTGCTCGCTGGGCGAAAAGCCCGCGAATTCGCGCATTTCAGCCAGAATTGACTGCGCCGTATCGGTATACGCCATGACCCCGCGCTCCGCGTCCTGCCCGGTGGTCCAATCCCGACCGGCTATGCGGATGCTACGGCAAAGGTGGTTAGAAAGAGGTTAACTGGTTAATGCGCGCAGGGACGCGGGTGCCCGGTAATGCCTTCCACACCATGCGGCCTCCCCGGCCCCCCCTTTCAACGGCGGCGATAGCGAAAGTACCAGACCTCGTGGCCGAGCGTGCGCGCCTTGGCTTCGTAGCGGGTTTCGGGCCAGCCGCCGGGGCGATGCTGAAAGTCGGCGGGCTGCTGCGCGAGCCATTCGAACGCTGCGGTGTGGCGGCGCATGATCATCAGCGCATGGCGCAGATAGACCGGGTGATCGGTGCCGAAACGGAACTCGCCGCCGGGGCGCAGCTTGCGTGCGATAAGCTCGACCGGCCCGTCGTTCATCATCCGCCGCTTGGCGTGGCGCGCCTTGGGCCAGGGATCGGGGTGGAGCAGATAGACGAACGCCAGCGCGCCATCGGGCACGCGCGCCAGCACTTCTAGCGCATCGCCGTGATGAATGCGCACGTTGCGGATCGGCATGCCGGCGGCGGTGCCATCGCTCCCGCGCCCGCCATCGACGTGCACCAAGGCCTGCGCCACGCCGTTGAGGAACGGTTCGGCTCCGATAAAGCCGTGATCGGGCAGCATATCGGCGCGCCCGGCCATATGTTCGCCGCCGCCGAAGCCGATCTCGAAATGGAGCGGGCAGTTGCGGCCAAACAGTACCTCGGCCGTGACCGGACCTTCCGCTGGCACCGCGATCTGCGGCAGCAGCGTATCAATCAGCCCTTGCTGGCCCGCGCGCAGCGGCTTGCCCTTGGCGCGGCCATAGAGGCGGTTGATGGTGAGCGGATCGCCCGGTTTGTGCGCAGTCATGGGGCGGGCCTGTGGCAGCGCGGCGTTTGGCGGTCAATCCCGCGGGCGGGCGTTACGCAAACGGCCCGCCATTGCTGGCGGGCCGATCACGTGTCCAATCATCTTGCGCCAATCGCCGGGGGGAACGTGGCGTCGCTGTAGTGTGGGGGATAAGGTTGGCCGGATCAGGCCGCTTCGGTCTCGATCTTGTCGTCCGGATCGCGCAGCACATAGCCGCGGCCCCAGACCGTTTCGATGTAGTTCTCACCGTCGCAGGCATGGGCGAGCTTCTTGCGCAGCTTGCAGATGAACACGTCGATGATCTTGAGTTCCGGCTCGTCCATCCCGCCATAGAGATGGTTGAGGAACATTTCCTTGGTCATCGTGGTGCCCTTGCGCAGCGAAAGCAGCTCGAGCATCGCGTATTCCTTGCCGGTCAGGTGCACGCGGGCGCTATCGACCTCGACCGTCTTGGCATCGAGATTGACCGAAAGCTTGCCGGTGCGGATGACCGATTGCGAATGGCCCTTCGAGCGGCGCACCACGGCGTGGATGCGGGCGATCAGCTCTTCGCGGTGGAACGGCTTGGTCACGTAATCGTCAGCGCCGAAGCCGAAACTGCGGACTTTGGAGTCCATCTCGGCAATGCCGGAAAGGATCAGCACCGGGGTCTGCACTTTGGCGACACGCAGCTTCTTGAGCACGTCATACCCGTGCATGTCGGGCAAGTTGAGATCCAGCAGAATGATGTCGTAATCATAGAGCTTGCCGAGATCGAGGCCTTCTTCCCCAAGATCGGTTGCATAGACATTGAAGCCTTCGGTGGTGAGCATAAGCTCAATCGCCTTGGCCGTGGTCGGCTCGTCCTCGATCAGCAGCACGCGCATGGATCAGCCCCTTGTTGCCATTCCCAGTGGCGGAAGACCCTCTCTTCAGGGCCTTTCGCGCCATTAACCATATGACCAATGAACATGAAAGGTTAATTTATCGTAAGCGACGATACGGGGATGGGCCGCAGGGCGGGAGGGGCAGGCGCGCCCCGGACCAGCCGAAAAACGCAGCGAGTCCAACGCGCAGGCGTCCTTAACGCGTGTTTGCCATGACAGGGTGCCCTTATGGATCGAAGGAATTTATTTAAGGGGGCACCTGTTAATGGGGCGTCACGGGCCCGCCAGCGCCGGGCACCTGGATGGCGGTTGCCGCCTCGCGCAGCTTGCGTGCTGCGGCCTGATCGTTGCGGAAAGCGGCCAGCCCGTCCTGCAGCGCCTTGCCCGCCTTGCCGGGTTCGCCAAGCTGCATGCGGCTGCGCAGCAGCATGATCCAGCCATCGACATTGCCCGGGTTTTTCGCAAGCTTGGCCTCCAGCCCGTCGACCATGCCGCGGATCATCGCTTCCTGCTGGCCTTTGGGCAGCGTGGAAGCAGCCTTGATATCGGCACTGGACGGGCCCGGAATGCCGCCCGCCGCCACCGCTGCGCCATCGGTGGTCATGCCGCCTGCAGGCGCGGCAAACTGGGCGGCGGCGAGGCGTTCCTCGTACGGGATCTTGTAGCGCGTGCCGACATTCTTGATCACCGCGCGGATATCGTCCGCATACGGCGCGTCGGACGGGGTATCCTTGAGCAGCGCGAACCATGCGTCGATCGCCTTGCGGTGCTGGCCCGCCAGATCCATCGCCACCGCGCGGAAATAGCGCGCGCGTGCATCCTTGGGATCGAGCTTGAGCGCCTTGTCGAACGCGGCTTTCGCGTCCCACGGGATCTTGCCCTCGGTCTTGCTCGCCAGAACCAGCGATTCCCCGAGGAACGAATAGGTCTCGGCGTGTTCGGGATCGAGCTTCACCGCCTCCTTCAGCGCGGTGGCAGCTTCGGCATAGCGCTGGGTCTGGAAATAGGACCACCCCAGCATGCGCCAGCCCTCGGCGTCATCGGGCTTGGCCTTGAGCCGGGCCTCGAGCTTGGTGATCACATCGTCGACCGAGGGGGCCTGACTCTCGCTCGGCGTCGGCGGCAGGGCAAT
The DNA here is from genome assembly GCA_903828025.1 of uncultured Sphingomonadales bacterium. Lineage (GTDB taxonomy): Bacteria > Pseudomonadota > Alphaproteobacteria > Sphingomonadales > Sphingomonadaceae > Novosphingobium. Next base: position 5,123 of record CAIKKO010000456.1, on the reverse strand, counting down.
CGCCGCCGCATCGCGCTGCCCGCGATAGACCGCAACGCCGCCCGCCGTAAGCGCGAGCGCCGCCGCGACCACCAGCACGATGCGCCCGGCATAGCCGGTGCCGCCTGCCGGGACTGCAGCCGCAGGTGCCGGGGCAGTTGGGGCTGCGGCAGAATCCGGTGTCAGCGTGCTTTCGGCCTCGTTCATCGCATACTCCCGGGCCCGCGTGCGTTCGTCCGCTGCCTCGCTCAGGAGCATATCCTCTGCCCCCCGTGCCATGCAAGCGGCGCGACGTTTGCCATGGCCGCCGCGCGGAGCGGTCCGCTCCGGCATGGAACGCTCCAAAGCGGCACGAATACGGGGCCAAATTGCGGGTGGCAAAGCCCGAACCTTCGGCTAATGATAGAAGCAATCGGGATCGCAAGTCGGGACAACAAGCGCAGGGCCTCAGCAAAATGGCCCGCGTTCATAAGGCGGGGGACGCGCACCGGTGAGCGAAGGGCATGGCGAAGTTTTCCGGGTTGCGATCATCGGATCGGGGCCCGCCGGCATGAGCGCAGCGAGCCACGCGGCGCAACTGAAGCTGAATCACGTCTTGCTCGAAAAGACGGATCACCTCTCCGACACCATTTTCAAGTACCAGAAGGGCAAGCACGTGATGGCGACGCCGTCACAACTGGTGCTTCGGTCCGATCAGGAATTCGATGCCGGCAAGCGCGAGGATATCCTCGGCCGCTGGAACCGCCGCACCGAAGAGCTGGGCGTCAATGTCAAATACAACGCCGAGGTCAAGTCGATCCGCGGCACCGGCCCGGCAATCGAGGGTTCGATCCAGAAGATCGTGGCCCGCGCGCGCGATGGATCGACCACCACCACCGAAGTGCAGCGCCACGCCCCGCCTTACGCGATCACGCTGACCAATGGCGAAGTGGTGATGGCCGAAACCGTGGTGCTCGCCATCGGTACGCAGGGCAACCCCAACCTCATGCGCTGCCCCGGCGCCGACCTGCCGCACGTAACCTACCAGCTCGATGACCCCTATGCGGTGCTCGATGAGCATGTCGTGGTGATCGGCACCGGCGACGCGGGGATCGAGAACGCGCGCGGGCTGGCCGAAGATTCGGCGCAAGGCAATGTCGTCACCGTGCTCAACCGCGCGGTCAAATCGGCCAATGTGCGCGAAAGTTTCCCGACCGCGAAGGAACCCAACGCCAAGGCGCTGGTCGAGGACGACGCATCGGGCAAGCTGACGGTGCGCTACGAGACCGAGACCAAGGCGGTCGAGCCCGGCTGGATCACGCTCTCCACTCGTGACGGCGAGGAACGCATTCGCTGCGACCGGATCATCGCGCGGATCGGCTCGGCCCCGCCGCGCGGGTTTGTCGAAGGCTGCGGCATCGAATTTGCCTCGAACGACCGGCTCGCCTTCCCGACGCTTTCGCCGCAATTCGAATCGACCGCGCCGGGCATCTTCGTGATCGGCGCGCTGGCGGGCTATCCGCTGATCAAGCACTGCATGAACCAGGGCTACGATGTCATCGAGTTCATCAGCGGCAACACCGATCTGAAGCCGGCGGACGAACCGCTGCTCGAAGCCAAGTTCGCCAGCCTCCCGGGCAAACGCGGCGTGAACGCGTGGCTGGAACTGCTGCGCACCAATATCGCGATCCTGAACGGCATGACCACCTTGCAGCTGCGCGAGTTCATGCTCGATTCCGATGCGCGCTTCTACAAGGCGGGCGAGACGATCTTCGAGAAGAACGATCCGGGCTCCTCGCTGTTTGCCATCGCCGAGGGCGGGGTGAACGTGCGGATCGACGCCAATGATCCCAGCAAAGTCGTGCCCATCGCGCAGGGCTCGATCTTTGGCGAGGTTGGCCTGATTTCCGGGCGGCGGCGCGGCGCGACGGTCGTGGCGGCGCAGGATTGCATCTGTGTCGAGATCAGCCGCAACGCTGCGCTCAAGCTGCAAAGCCAGGTGCCGAGCGCCCGGCGCGCCATCGAACGCATCTCGACCGAGCGGCAATTGCTGCAGATGTTCGGATCGGGCCTGACGCCGGACGACGTGCGCGAAGTGGTCGATACCGCCAAGATCATGCCCGTCCGCGCGGGCGAGGCGATCATCACCGAAGGCGGCGACGACAAGGACATTTTCGTGATCCGCGTCGGCTCGATGATTGTCGAGAAAGTCGTGGGCGGCAAGCCGGTGTTCCTCTCGTACCTCCCGGCCGGCTCCTACGTGGGCGAAATGGCGCTGATCGACGGCGGCCAGCGCACCGCGACGGTGCGCGCCGCGATCAAGTCCGAAGTGATCAAGGTCGATGGCGAAGCGTTTGGCCGCGTGCTCGCCGCCAAGCCCGCGCTGCTGGCGCGCGCGCGGGCCGATATGGAAACCCGCCGCGCAACCAATGCCTTCGTCGAATCGAAGAAGGACGGCTTCTCGGGCGTGGTCGATCTCTATTCGGAGCAGGCCAAGTTCCTCGTTTCGCAGGGCTTGGGCGAGGCGACCGACGTGCTGCTGATCGACGAGCGGCTCTGCGTGGGCTGCGACAACTGCGAGAAGGCCTGCGCCGACAGCCACGACGGCCTCTCGCGGCTCGACCGCGAGGCGGGCAAGAGCTTCGCGCACCTCCACGTGCCAACCTCGTGCCGCCACTGCGAGCACCCGCATTGCATGGCCGATTGCCCGCCCAACGCGATCCACCGCGGGCCCGACGGCGAAGTGTTCATCAACGACACCTGCATCGGCTGCGGCAATTGCCAGCGCAACTGTCCTTACGGCGTGATCCGCATGGACAAAGTGCCGCCCAAGAAGCCCTCGCTGCTCTCGTGGCTGCTGTTCGGCAGCGGGCCGGGGCCGGGCGAACCGCCGTACAAGTGGTCGAAAAAGAACACCAAGTACACTGGCGATCAGGCGGCAGACGAAGCGCTGGACCGCAAGAAGGCGATCAAGTGCGACATGTGCGCCGGGATCGACGGCGGCCCGAGCTGCGTGCGCGCCTGCCCGACCGGCGCGGCGATCCGCGTCTCGCCCGACGAGTTCCTGACCGTCGCGCGCCTCGAAAACGAAGGGGCCTGAGCCGTGGCGACGACACCCGCTCAGACTCCAGCCCCCGCTCCCCGCCGTCGCACCGGCGCCACGCGCGAACGGCAGAGCACGCATGAGGGCTTCCTCACGCACCGCAAAGGGCTGTGGATCAAGATCTCGGCGCTGCTCGCGACCGCGCTGATCCTGCTGTATATTTTCGTGCCGCTCCCGCCGCAGCACTTCGGTTCAAGCTGGCTGGGCTATACGCTCGGCACCATCGGCGCGCTGCTGATCCTGTGGCTGACCGCACTCGGCATGCGCAAGCGCGCGATCACGCCGGGACGCTGGTCGCTCAAGGCGTGGACCTCGGCGCATGTCTATCTCGGCCTGCTGCTGATCGTGGTCGGCACGCTCCATTCGGGCTTCGCGTTCGGCTGGAATGTGCACACGCTGGCCTGGTCGCTGATGATGATCGTGATCATTTCGGGCATCTTTGGCGTCACCGCATACGCGACCCTGCCGCGCGCGCTCTCCGCCAACCGCTATGACGCGGAAGGTGCGATCACCGAAAAGCAGATGATCGAAGCGCTGCGCTCGCTCGACCGGCAGCTCCACGATGCCGCACAGCCGCTCGATCCCGAATGCGCCAATCTGGTGGGCCGCAGCCTTGAGCAAGACCCGTTCACCGGTTCGATCGTGAGCCGCCTGACTGGCCGCTATGCCAACGACGAAACCCGGCACGCCGCCGCCGAACTGCGCTGCCTGCGCGCGCACCGGCCGCGCCTCGCCGATGATCCGCTCGACAAAGTCGATGCGCTGCTCACCCGCAAGGAGGCGATGCTGGCGCGCATGCGGCGGCACCTCAGGCTCAAGGGCTGGCTGCAAGTCTGGCTCTATGTCCATGTCCCCATGACCTTCGCGCTGATCGCTGCGCTATCCGCGCATATCGTCAGCGTGTTCTTCTACTGGTGAGCGCGCCGATGAGCTTTGTTGTCCGCCAGATCGCGCTCAAATCGAGCGGTGAGGAAATCGTCCGCCGCGCGGTTGTTGAAACCGAGGCACTCGTCATCGGCCGCGACGGAGCCAGCGGCATTCACTTGCCCGACCTTGCCGTCGATCCGCGCCACGCGCGCGTCACCACGCGCGATGCCGATACGCTGCTGATCGAATCAATCGGCGACCAGCCCTTCACCGTCAACGGCCGCAGCACCAGCCGCGCCGAGCTGGACATCGCCACCGGCGCGGAGCTCGCGTTCGGCGGGCACCGCATCACTCTGGCGCGCGAGGCCGAAAGCGGGTTGCCCGCCTTCACCGTGCGCCGGGTCGAGGCCGTTTCGGAAAGCGCCGAAGCGATTGATCTCGGCAGTGCCTACACCTTGCAGAAGCTGCTGCCGGGCAAGCGCCTGTCCTCATGGGGCTTTGCCGCGCTCATGCTGATTGCGTTTCTCGCGATCCCGATCTGGTCGTGGGCGACGTACCAGCCGCTGGCGCTGCACAAGGATGCGCGGCGGCCTGCGGGCATCCACGGCGATACGGCGTGGTCCTCGGGCAATCTCAGCCTTGCGCACAAGAACCTCGGGCATGATTGCCAGGCCTGCCATGTCCAGCCGTTCGTGGCGGTGCGCGACAATGCCTGCCTGACCTGCCACCAGCAGGATGCGCACCAGCATATTGCCGACGGCGCGCGGCTCCTGAAAGCGCGCGGGGAGCCTGCCGGGTTCGCCGGATTCCAGCGCGCGGTCGCCAATGCGTTCAACAAACCCGCCGGCAGGTGTGTCGATTGTCACACCGAGCACGAGGGGGCCGGTGCTATGCCCGCCACGCGGCAGCAATTCTGCGCCGATTGCCACGACGGGATGAAATCGCGCTTGCCCGATTCGAAGATCGCCGATGCCGCCGATTTCGGGACGGCCCACCCCCAGTTCCGGCCCATGCTGGTTGCCGGAATTGCCGGGGATGGTAAGCCGCTGTTCCAGCGCGCGGTGTGGAGCGACGGCCTCAAGGAAAATACCGGGCTGAAGTTCACCCACGCCCAGCACCTTTCGAAAACCACCGGCGTCGCGCAGATGGTGCGCCGCCGCGCCGGTCAGTTTGCGGCAGGCGACGGGCTCGGCTG
>CAIKKO010000455.1 GCA_903828025.1 uncultured Sphingomonadales bacterium | reverse complement strand
TTGGCGGACAGGGTGGGATTCGAACCCACGGTGAGCTTCCACCCACGGCGGTTTTCAAGACCGCTGCCTTAAACCACTCGGCCACCTGTCCTTGTGCGGCCGGTCGCTGCCGGTCTGCGCAAACAGGGCGAATAGCGTGGCTGCCGGGCGGTGCAAGGGGTTTCGCGCGACAGGTTTTTACGAATGGGGGATTCCCAGCTCGCCCGCCCTGTGCGACTGTCTGGCGTGATGATGCCTCGCAATCGCCTTCTCCCGCAGATCGCCTCTGGCGCATGGCGGGCTGGGTTCGCCGCCATGCTGCTCTCGCTGCTGGCTGGCCCGGCGGCGGCGCAGGATGATGTCGCAGCGGCCGGATTCCAGGGCTATCTCCAGTATCTTGCCGCCCGGGCCCGGGCTGACGGTGTGCAGGAGGCAACGATTGCCTCGGTCATGGCAGGGCTCACCGAAAATCCCCGGGTGATCGCGCTCGATCGGGCCCAGCCCGGAGCCGGGGCGGCCGCCTCGGTTCCCGCCTTTGCCTGGTATCGCCGCACCCATGTCGATGCGGCGCGCATTGCGGGCGGGCGGCGGCAATGGCAGGCGGCGCAGAGCGAGCTTGGCGCGATTGAACAGCGCTACGGCGTGCCGGCCAATGTCGTGCTCGCGATCTGGGGGCATGAGACCAACTACGGTTCCTATCGGGGCGACTTCGATCTGGCGCGGTCGCTCGCCACACTGGCCTATGAAGGGCGGCGGCGCGCGCTGTTTACCGAGGAGTTCCTTGCGCTCCTCAAAATGGTTGATCGCGGCGTGCCTCGCTCGCGGTTGGTCGGCAGCTGGGCTGGTGCCTTCGGTAATCCGCAGTTTCTGCCGAGCGTGTACTTGCGCGTGGCCCAAGATGGCGACGGCGACGGGTTTGCCGATATCTGGACGAACCGCACGGACACTCTGGCCTCGATTGCCAATTATTTCCGCGATGCAGGCTGGCGACCGGGCGAGCCGTGGGGCGTGGCGGTCGAGGTGCCCGCCGGGTTTGATCGCGGCGCACTGAGCACCTCACTGGCAAGCCCGCGCTGCCCCCAGGTCTTCGCGCGCCATTCGCGCTGGCGCACGATGGGGGAATGGCGCGCGCTTGGGATCGTGCCGAAATCAGGAGCTTGGCCTGCGGACAGCGTGCTCGCCACCTTGCTCGAACCCGATGGACCGGGGCAAACTGCCTATCTGCTAACCGGAAATTATAGGGTCATCCTCGATTACAACTGTTCGAATCTCTATGCCCTTTCCGTGGGATTGCTTGCTGATGAAATTGCCCGTTAGCCAAAGTTGTTGTGCGATCATGGTCTGGGCCGGATTGGCCTTTGGCGTGATGCTCCCTGCGCCCGCAGAGGCTCGTGATCCAAAGGCGGCAGTTCCACAAGTCACCGGGCCGGCGGGCGATTACCCCGTCCAGATCGGCGACCCGTTTTTGATTGACGGGGTTACCTACACGCCTGCCGACACGCTGAACTATGATGCCGTGGGCAAAGCTGTGCTGGCGGATCCGGGCAGCGGGGCTCCGCGGATCAGCGGCGCACACCGCACGCTGCCAGTGCCGAGCTACGTCGAAGTGACGTCGCTTGACAGCGGGCGGACGATCCTCGTGCGGCTTGATCAACGCGGGCCAATGGACGGTGATGGTCTTGTGGCGCTTTCGCCGATGGCCTGGTCGCAACTGGGGCTCCCGGCATCGGGTTCAGCTCCCGTGCGCGTCCGGCGGGTCAATCCGCCCGAGCAGGAGCGGGCGCTGCTGCGCACCGGGCAGACTGCACCGCTGCGGATGGATACACCGCCCGGATTGCTCGCAGCACTGAAGCGCAAGCTCGGGGTTGAACCGCCGGTTGGCGATCTGCCGCTGACGGTCAAGCCCGCCGAGGTGGTGGCGCTCTCGGCAAAACCGCCGGTTGCGCCAAGCCAGCCAGCCGCACACAAACCGCTGCCAGTGGTAAAACCCGCAGCCAAGCCCGCCACGAAGGCGAAATCCAAGTCTGAATCTGAACCCAAGCCTGAACCGAAACCTGAGGCTCCGGCAAACCCTAAGCCGGCTCCCGCCGCTGCAGCCCGGCCCGAACCTGCTCCGGTCCGAGCAGAAACGCACACCAGCGGCACTACGCGCTTTTACGTGCAGATCGGTGCCTTCGCCCAGCGCGCGAATGCTGATGCAGCGGCGCGTAAGGCGGGCGGTACGCTGGTTCGCGTCGGCACTTTGTGGCGCGTGCGCAGCGGGCCATTTTCGACGGGGACAGAGGCGGACAGCGCTCTGGCGAAGGCGCGCAGTGCGGGCTATGCGGGGGCCCGGACCGTGCGCGAGTAGGCTTGCTCGGCGCAGGTCCAGTCCCTTTCCGGAGGCCGCGCTTGCATCACAAGTTCCTTGGCATTGTGCTGACCGCCGCGCTGGCAGGCTTGCCTGCTCAGGCGGCCGCGCCGGTGCCTGCGGAACCGACGCTGCCCTCCGGAGCGCTCGCCATGCCGGAGGTGACCGCCCCCATCGCGCTGCTGATTGATGTCAACGGAGGGCGGGTGTTGTTCGAACGGCAATCGCACCGCCGCTTCGTGCCCGCTTCGCTCACCAAGATCATGACCAGCTACGTGGCGTTCGAACTGATCAAGGCGGGCAAACTGCGGCTCGATCAGCGTTTTCGCATGAAACCCGAGACCTTCCGCCAGTGGCACCGGGTGGGCAGCACGATGTTTCTCGCCAGCGAAAGCGATACCAGCGTGGCCGAACTGCTCGACGGGATCGTGACGGTTTCGGCCAATGACGGCTGCGTCGTGCTGGCCGAGGGCGTGGCAGGCAGTGTCTCGGCTTTCACCGCGATGATGAATGCCGAGGCGCGCAAGCTCGGCATGAAGGACACGCATTACCATACGCCGAATGGCTGGATGGATGAGGGCGAGACGTATGTCTCCGCTGCGGATCTTGCGATCTTGAGCACGGCCCTGATCACCCGGCATCCCGATCTCTACCGCCGGTTCTATGGCCATGAGCGGCTTGCCTTCCGAGGGATCGAACAGCCCAACCACAATCCTCTTTATGGCCATGTCGACGGGGCCGACGGGGTGAAAACAGGCTTCACCAACGAGGCGGGCTATGGCCTGGTTGGCTCGGCAATCCGCGACGGACGGCGGTTGATGATGGTGGTGGGCGGCTATGACAACGGCAAGGTCCGCGCCCGGGAATCGCGTGATTTCATCGAATGGGGTTTCGCCGCGTTCGAAGCGCACCCCCTGTTCGCGCAAGGCGCGCGCATCGCAACCGCCAAAGTGCAGGGCGGAGAGGCGCGTGAGATCGCGCTCGTCGCCCCGCATGCGCTGGCCCTGACCCTGCCGCGGGGCGCCCGCTCGCAATATAGCCTTGCCGTGCGCTACAAGGGCCCGCTGCGCGCGCCTATTGCCAAGGGCGATGCTGTCGGCGCGCTCGTCGTGCGCATGCAGGGGCAGGGTGAGGCGCAGTTGCCGCTGGTTGCGGCCGAAGCGGTGCCTGCTGCGGGCATTGTCGCGCGGCTTCGCAATGGGCTTCTGGCGATGGTGGGCCAATGAACGGGCGCTTCATCGTGTTCGAAGGCGGGGAAGGGGTCGGCAAATCGACTCAGAGCCGCTTGCTGGCCGAGGCCCTGCGCGCGCGGGGCATAGAGGTCGTGACCACGCGCGAGCCGGGCGGTACGCCGGGGGCGGAGGCAATCCGCGCGCTGCTGCTCGCCAGCGACGGTCAGGGCTGGGGCGCACGAGCGGAAGCGCTCCTTTTTGCGGCAGCGCGTGCGGACCATGTCGAAACGCTGATCCGCCCGGCACTGGCGCGCGGGGCCTGGGTGGTGTGCGACCGCTTTCTCGACAGCAGCCGCGCCTATCAGGGTGGGGGCAGCGGGCTCGGGGACGCAGACATACTGGACCTGCACCGTATCGGCAGCGAAGGCCTTATGCCTGACGTGACGATCCTGCTCACGCTCGATCCGTCCGAGGCGGCGGCGCGAGTGTTGCGGCGCGATGCGGGTGCGCTCGACCGGATTGGCGGGCGGGCGGCAGACTATCACGCGCGCGTCGCGCAGGCTTTCCTGCGCTTCGCTGCCGATGACCCGGCGCGCTTCGCGGTGATCGCGGCAAGTGGCCTGCCCGAGGACGTGCACGCCCGCGTGCTGGCTGCCGTGGACGCAGCATGAGCGGCTACATCGGCCATGAGGCGGCGTGGGAGGTCTGGCGCGCGGCGCGAAGCGGCCAGCGCATGCACCATGGCTGGATCCTCGCCGGGCGCGAAGGGCTCGGCAAGGCGGGGTTCGCGCGGGCTGCAGCGGCGGAACTGGTCGCCGAAGCAGGGGTTCCGCAGCCGCCACCCGAGCATCATCCCGATATCCTCTGGCTCCGCCCGCTGCCCACCAATGAGGACGAGGCCAAGAAGCGCGACGAGGGCAAGCCCTACACGCGCAAACGCAATATCAGCGTCGACCAGGTGCGCGAGATGCAGCGGCGACTGGTAACGCGGCCCACGCTCGGCGCCCGGCGCGCAGTGGTGATCGATTCGGCCGACGATCTGGAGAAAAGTGCGGTCAACGCGCTGCTCAAGAGCCTTGAGGAGCCGCCGGTCGGCACTTTCTTCCTGCTCGTGGCGCACCAGATCGGAGGGCTGCTCCCGACAGTGCGGTCGCGCTGCACGGTGCTGCGCTTTCACCCGCTGAGCCCGGCGGATCTCGCCCGTGCACTCAGCGCCGAGGCCCCGCAGCTGACCGGCGCGGAGCGCGAGGCTGCGATTGCGGCGGCGGCCGGTTCCCCCGGCGCGGCACTGGCTTTTGCCGAGCAGAAGCTGGGCAAGGCCTGGGAGATCATGGCGCGCCTCGTGGCACAAGGCGATTCCGATTTCACACTGCGCGGTGAGCTATCCACCGCGCTCGGCTTGCGACCCGACCGCGAGCGGCAACTGGCCGCATTGGAAGCTGCCCAGATGGTTCTGACCGGCGCGCTTGCGACCAGCAGCGATGCCATGCGGCTGCGCATCGTCGAAACCCATGCGAAAGTTGGCATCCTTGCCGCGCAAGCGCCAACCTACAACTTTGATCCCACGCTGCTGCTGCTGGAAATCGGCGGCTTGCTGGCATCGGTGGCGCAGACTAGGGAAAGCGCGGCCTAGAGCCAACTGTTCAGGCGAACCGAGCCAAGGAAATCCGTGTCCCATGGGCGAGCCCTATTACATCACTACCGCGATCAGCTATCCCAACGGCAAGCCGCATATCGGCCATGCCTATGAGGCCATTGCGGCCGACGTGATCGCGCGGTTCCAGAAGGCCATGGGGCGTGACGTGCGCTTCCAGACCGGGACCGATGAGCACGGGCTCAAGATGGCGCAGAAGGCGCGCGACCTTGGGGTCACTCCGGCCCAGCTCGCCGATGAAATGACCGGTCATTTCATTGCAATGGCCGATGCTTTGAATGTCGATTACGACGTGTTTCTGCGCACCACCGAGCCCCGTCACCATGCGTCCACGCGGGCGCTGTGGGAGCGGATGCAGGCGAATGACGACCTGTATCTCGACCGCTACGAGGGCTGGTACTCGGTGCGCGACGAGGCCTACTACGACGCTTCGGAGCTGATCGACGGGGAAGGGGGCGCCAAGCTCTCACCGCAAGGCACGCCGGTCGAATGGACCGTCGAGGAAAGCTGGTTCTTCCGCTTGTCGAAGTATCAGGAACCGCTGCTCGAACTCTACCGCGACAATCCGGACTTCATTCGTCCCGAAAGCCGGCGCAACGAGATGATCGCGTTCGTCAGTCAGGGGCTGCGCGATCTGTCGGTTTCACGGACCAGCTTTGACTGGGGCGTGAAAGTGCCCGGCAGCGAGAACCACGTGATGTACGTGTGGGTCGATGCGCTCACGAACTATATCACCGGGCTTGGATTTCCGAATGAAACCGGCGATTTTACAAAATATTGGCCAGCAAACCTCCACTTGATTGGCAAGGATATCGTGCGGTTCCACACGATCTACTGGCCTGCCTTCCTGCTGAGCGCAGGTCTGCCGTTGCCCAAGCAGGTGTTCGGACACGGCTTCCTGCTCAACCGGGG
>CAIKKO010000454.1 GCA_903828025.1 uncultured Sphingomonadales bacterium | reverse complement strand
GTGGTGGACGGCGGGGACTTCGCGTGGAGCGCCTTGGCGCGCGCGGGCCGGTCGAGCAGTTCTCCGCCGCAATTGGGGCAGCGGTCATCCAGCGCTTCGGCGCATTCGGCGCAAAAGGTGCATTCGAACGAGCAGATGAACGCGCCGGGAGCCTCCGCCGCAAGGTCTGTGCCGCAGCGTTCGCAATCGGGGCGCATCTCTAGCATGGTTCAGGTCTCCGCGCCTGGCTGACTTCAGGCCGCTTTTCGCACAGCCTCGCAGATCGTGTCGACCACCTGTTCGACTTCGGCCGCATCGTCGCCTTCCGCCATCACGCGGATCACCGGCTCTGTGCCCGAGGCGCGGATGACGAGGCGGCCCCGGCCGGCCAGCTGCGCTTCGGCTGCCGCGATCACGGCTTTCACGCTTTCGGCCTCAAGCGGCTTGCCCCCGGCAAAGCGCACGTTCTTGAGCAATTGCGGCACGGGATCGAACAGATGCAGCGTCTCGCTCGCGGGTTTGCCCGAAGCGACCAGCGCGGCCAGCACTTGCAACGCGGCCACCGTGCCGTCGCCGGTTGTGCCGTGGTCGATCAGGATCATGTGGCCCGATTGCTCGCCGCCGACATTGTAGCCACCGCTGCGCATCTTTTCGAGCACATAGCGGTCGCCCACCGAGGCGCGCACCAGATCGAGCCCGAGCCCGCCCAGATAGCGTTCGAGGCCGAGGTTGGACATGACGGTGGCGACCACGCCGCCGCCGCGCAGTGCGCCCAGCTGGTGCATCCGCCCGCCGATCAGCGCCATGATCTGGTCGCCGTCGACCGTCTGGCCCTTTTCGTCGACCACGATCAGCCGGTCGGCATCGCCATCGAGCGCGATGCCGATATCCGCGCGCACTTCGCGCACGCGGGCTTTCAGCGCATCGAGGTGAGTCGAGCCGACCCGGGCGTTGATGTTCTTGCCGTTGGGTTCGACCCCGATGGCAATGACTTCGGCACCGAGCTCCCACAGCGCCGAGGGCGCAACGTGGTAGGCCGCGCCATTGGCGCAATCGACCACGATCCGCAACCCGTCGAGCCGGACGTTGTGCGGCAGCGAGGCCTTGACCGCGTGGATATAGCGGCCGCGCGCGTCCTCGATCCGGCGGGCGCGACCGACATCGGCGGCTTCGGCCAGCGGCATGTCCTGCTCGATCATGGTCTCGATGGCGAGTTCGGCTTCATCGGAGAGTTTGAAACCGTCGGGCCCGAACAGCTTGATGCCGTTGTCTTCGAACGGGTTGTGGCTGGCCGAGATCATCACGCCAACGTCGGCGCGCATCTCGCGCGTCAGCAGCGCGACTGCAGGCGTCGGCATCGGCCCGAGCAGCACCACGTCCATGCCCACGCTGGTGAAGCCTGCGGTCATCGCGTTTTCGAGCATGTAGCCCGAAAGGCGGGTGTCCTTGCCGATCACCACGCGGTGGCGGTGATCGCCGCGCAGGAAATAGGTGCCCGCCGCCTGACCGACCTTCATGGCGATAGCGGCGGTCATCACGCCGGCGTTGGTCCGGCCCCGGATGCCGTCGGTGCCGAAGAATTTGCGTCCCATTGTCTGAAACATATCCCTTCTGATGCAGCATGCTCGCTGCAGCGCCGCGCGGCGCGGATTGCCATATGGCCCTACTCCCTTACTATCTCTTCTCCATGAACCAAGCGATTAACGATCCCTCATCCGCTCCTGCGCCCGGCTTTGTCTTGCCGCCCATTGCGCAGGTGCCCGCCTTATGGACTTTCGCCGCGCTGGCGGCCGGGCTGCTCGGCGGATTGGCGCTGGCCT
>CAIKKO010000453.1 GCA_903828025.1 uncultured Sphingomonadales bacterium | reverse complement strand
GCGCGGGCGATCCGGCGGACATGGCGTGGATCGACCCGCCGCCCGCGCCTGCGATGGCGGCGGCGCGGGGGCAATTGGCTGCGCTCGGGGCCTTGGATGACGAGGGGCGGATCACGCCGCATGGCCGCGCCATGGCCGCGCTGCCGATGGAGCCGCCGCTGGCGCATATGCTGCTCTACGCCGCCGCGCGCGGGCAGGCGGAGGAGGCGGCCTGCCTCGCGCTGCTGCTGCAGGAACGCGGGCTCGGCGGGCGGGGCGAGGACTTGGCGGCGCGGCTGGAGCGCTGGGACCGCGAACGCGGCGGGCGGGCGGAGGCTTCGCGCAAGCTGGCGCAGCGCTGGGCGGCGAGCGCGGCGCGGCTGGCCGGGCGGGCAGGTGGGCCTGAGGTGCCGCTGGGCGTGCTGCTGGCCGAAGCGTTCCCCGACCGCATCGCCCGCGTGCGCGGGGCTTCGGGCGAGGAATGGCTCTCGTCCGGCGGGCGGGGCTATCGGCTCGATCCGGCGAGCACGCTCTCGCGCGCGGGCTGGCTGGTGATCGGCGATGCGCAAGGCGAGGCCAAGGGCGCCCGGATCACGGCGGCGGTGGCGCTGGAGGAGGCGGACGTCACCCGCTACCTCGCGCACCGGATCGCGGCGCGGCATACGCTGGCGTGGAACGCGGCGGAAGCGCGGGTCGAGGCGCGGCTGGAGCGGCGGCTGGGCGCGATCGTGCTGGCGCGCGTGCCCGATCCGTCGCCCGATCCGGCGGCGGTGGGGGCGCTGCTGATCGAAACGCTGCGGGCTGAGGGGCTGGGGCTGCTCCCGCTCGGCACCGGCGCGGCGGCGCTGCTCGAACGCGCGCGCTATGCGGGGCTGGACGCGCTATCCGAAGCGGCGCTGCTGGCCGATGCAGCGGATTGGCTCGGGCCGCTGCTGAACGGACGGCGCGATTTCCAGATTGCGCCGGACAAACTGCACGATGCGCTGCTGGCGCGGCTGGACTGGAACGCCCGCGCCGCGCTCGACCGGCTCGCCCCCGCCGAGTTCCGCTCGCCCGCCGGGACGAGCCATGCGATTGATTATGCACACGAAGGCGGGCCGATGGTGGAACTGCGGGTGCAGGCGCTGTTCGGGCTCGACCGGCATCCGATGATCGGCGATCCCCAAAGCGGATTGGCGCGGCCTTTGCTGCTCTCGCTCACCTCGCCGGGGCAGAAGCCGATCCAGACCACCGCCGATCTCCCCGGCTTCTGGCGCGGATCGTGGCGCGATGTGGTGAAGGACATGAAGGGCCGCTACCCCCGGCACCGCTGGCCCGACGCGCCGTGGGAAGAAGCGCCGAGTTTGAAGACGAAGAACGCGTTCGAGGGGCGCAAGCGGTGAGGCTGGCCGGGGTTGGGCGTTTGGGGCTCTGGATTCCCGCCTGCGCGGGAATGACGAAGAAAGTGTGCTGCAACCACTCGTCATCCCCGCGCAGGCGGGGATCCAGAGTGGCGAGCGCTGCATCCGCCCCAACGCGGCCTTGATTTCGGGCGCGATTCGTGGGCATGGGAGCGGCATGTATGCACGCATCTATCAGCGCCCGAAAAATGCCATGCAATCCGGCCGGTCGCGCACCGACCAGTGGGTTCTCGAATTCGCGCCCGCAGAGGCGCGGCGGCCCGATCCCTTGATGGGCTGGGCCGGTTCGGGCGACACGCAAGTGCAAGTCGTGCTCACGTTCGCCACGGCAGGCGAGGCGCAGGCCTACGCCGATAAATACGGCATCGTCGCGCATGTCAGCCCGGTGCCGCCGCGCCGCCTCAAGCTGCAGAGCTACGCGGACAATTTCCGGTAAGTCCTGATCCTCCCCATTTGTCCCTTCGACACGCTCAGGGAAAAATGGGGAGGATCAAGGAGGATTGCATTTTCCGGCGGCCCAAGCCATATCGCCCCCGGGAGTCGGGTGGACGTTTGCTGTCGCCAACCTGGTCAGGTCCGGAAGGAAGCAGCCACAACGATGTGCGGCGG
>CAIKKO010000452.1 GCA_903828025.1 uncultured Sphingomonadales bacterium | reverse complement strand
GCCCTGCGGACCCTTGAGGATTTCGATTTGGGTCAGCGCGCCCTGATCCTGTGCCAGCAAGGCCGTGTTAGATTTCAGCACACCGTCGACGACCAGCGCGACGTTGTTCTCGCCGTCACGCGCGCCGTTGATGCCGCGGATGGCGATCTGGGTGTCGCCCGCTTCCACCACGCCGGTCACGATGGTGACGCCCGGGGTGAGCTGCACATAGTCTGCGGCGACTTTGGCGCCGGTGTTGGCAATCGCGCCTGCGGTGATGACAGTGACCGAGGCCGGCACGTCCTTGAGCTTTTCATCTTCGCGGCGTGCGGTCACGACAATCTCGTCGGACGGCGCACTGGCCGCTTGCGGCGCAGCCTGCGCGAATGCAGCGATCGGCACGAGCGCGGATGCGGCGACTGAGCTCATGATCAGATATTTGGTGATTCTCATGCTTACCCCCTGTTTGTCTCTAACTTCTGTAAATTCGCGCGTGTCGATCCTGGTGATCGTATCAGGCGCTCCCTCTGCGAATTCCGGAATCGTTGCCAACCTCTGGAAAAGGAAAGGCTTTTTTGCTGTGCGAGAGCCCCAGCCGGACCAGCAGCTCGGCCTGTTTGTACGCGACCAGGCCGGGGTTGATCACCGGGATCGGCAGGTTCTGCGCGAGCCAGTGGGCCGACTGGTGCATGGTGGTCGAGCCCAGCACGATCACATCCGCGCCGTCTTCGGCCATCGCGGCTTCGGCTTCGGCCTTGAGCTTGGCGAAAATCACCTCTTCCTTGCCCGCGAGCAGTTCGGCCACGTCGGGCCGGGTCCGAATCGAGCGCAAGCCCGAGCAGCGCGGCCAGAAGCCGTATTCGGTCAGCGTCTTTTCATAGAGCGGGAACCATTCATCCCACATCGTGAGAACGCAGAACTTCTTGCCGAGCATCATTGCGGCGTGAAATGCGCATTCGCCGGGTCCGACCACCGGAATCGACAGCCGCGAGCGCAAGGCGCGCAGGCCCGAGTCGCTGACCGTGTCGATGACCACGGCGGAATACCCTTCCGCCTCCGCGTCGATGCCGGCCTGAAACACCGTCCAGTCCATCAGCAACATGTCATGATAGGAGTCGCCGAGCGCCGCGCCCCACGTTACTGCGGCAAATTCGGGCTTGAAACCGGGGCCAATCACCTCGGGCGGGAGCTGGGCGGCACGATTGGCCACCCCGGCTTCGTCCATCGGGATCGGCACGATAACTTTGATCCGGTGTTCAGCCACGTGACGTTGCATCCCAGCCTGTTGCAGATGTGACAGCCTAATGTATACAATGACAATCGGTCAAGCAGGGGAACAAGAAAGAATGTCGCGCGCATCCGACCGGGCTTACGAGCTTATCCGCGACATGATCCTTTCCGGGGAATTGCCCTCTGGGGCAAAGATCGGCGAAGAGGCGCTGGCCGAGCAATGCGGCGTTTCGCGCACCCCGATCCGTGAGGCCCTGAGCCGGTTGGAAGCCGAACTGCTGATCCGCCGCACCGATACGCAGCGCAGCTTCGTGGCGGACTGGTCGCTCGACGATGTCGAGGAAATGTTCGAATTGCGCGGCCTGCTGGAAAGCCGCGCCGCGCGGCGCGCCGCCAAACGCATCAGCTGGAGCCAGATCGAACGCCTCAAGACCCACCACAAGGCGATTGGCGAGGCGATCTATGCCGAAACCCCCGATACGCAGCGGTTCATTGAGCATAACCAGCTTTTTCATGGCGTTATCCTCGAAGCTTCGGCATCGGCGCAGCTGACCAACATGCTCGCGCGGATTGTCGAGCGGCCCATCGTGCACCGCACCGCGCAGAATTATTCGTTCGACGACCTCAAGCGCTCGCACCGCCAGCACGGCGAATTGCTGGCCGCCTTCGAGCAGCGCGATCCGGCCTGGGCAGAGGCAGTGATGATCTCGCACATCCGCCGCGCATTCCATGCTTATGCCAATGCCCATATCGGCCAGCGCATTCCCGAGGTGCCTGAGGCAGCCGAATAGCTGGCCGCCGAATAGCCGGGAGGGGAATAAGAGTCCTGCCGACGCCACTTGATTTTGTATGCAAAACTGCGATGCTCCTCAAATGGCAATCACAACCATCGAATTTGTCGAAGTGGGTCCGCGTGACGGACTCCAGAACGAGCGCACGGTGGTTTCGACCGCCGACAAGATCGAACTGATCACCCGCGCGATTGCGGCCGGTGCGCGCCGCATCGAAGTGACCAGCTTCGTCAACGCCGCGCGCGTGCCGCAAATGGCGGATGCCGAAGCGGTTTGCGCCGCGCTGCCGGACCGCCCCGAGGTCACGTTTATCGGCCTCGTGATGAATGGCCGGGGCGCGGACCGCGCCATCGCGACCGGGCGCATCGACCAGCTTGGCGCAGTGGCGGTGGCGACCGACGCATTCGCGATGGCCAATCAGGGCCAGACTTCGGACGAATCGGTCGAGGCGGCCAAGGCGATCATCGCCAAGG
>CAIKKO010000451.1 GCA_903828025.1 uncultured Sphingomonadales bacterium | reverse complement strand
TCGAACCAGCGGAACCAGCCCCAGTCGATCGAGAGCGAGAGATTGGTGATGCCCTGCTTCTCATAGGCTTCGAGGACGCTGTTTTCCTTGGCCCCGGCAAACACCCGGACCGATTGCGTGGTGGTCTTGCCGGGCATGATCTGCACGGCGGGCCACACCAGTTCGGCGCGGAACATGCTGTCATCGAGCGAGCGGAACGCGCTCTGCGGGGCGCTGCCTGCTGCCGGCGCGAGCGCGGAGAGCCAGTAGATATCGGTGAAGCCGACCCAGTTCGGCTGGCCCGGCCGCTGCACGGTTTTCGTCGCGGTGAGATCGGTGCAGGAGGAGAGGATATAGACCCCGCCGTCGCACTTGTAGTTGACCACGAAGTCGACAGCGCCATCGTTGGCCGAGATCGGGCCTGAATGGACCTGCCAGGTGTTGAGGCTCGCGGTCTTGCTGGTGCGGTTGATCAGCGCGAAGGGCTTGACCGAAACCGGCGCTGCGCCTGCGTTGCTGACCGACTGGCTCGCGGTGATCATGTAGTTTTCGTCGATCGCATAGCGGATCGCGAACGTCTGCCCGGTGGGGTTGGTCCAGTGCAGCGTCACCGGGGTGGCCGGGGTCAGCCGTGCGCCATCGGCCTGCCACAGCGTGTCGCCGGTCGGCGCGGCCACGCCGTTTTCGCCCAGCCAGCCGATCTGCGCATAGTGCTGCGCGGGGGTTCCGGCGGGTGAAAACAGGCGCACCGGCGGGCTGCTCTTGTCGAGCGTTTCGCGGTGGCGCGCCAGCGTCAGGTCATCGACGAGACCGCCCTGAAGGTTGATCGAACCCTTGAGGCCCGGCGCATCGACCGGCACGCGGTGTCCGGCGGCGAGCGCCTGCGCAAGATCCTGCTTTTCCAGCGCGATATCGGTCGGGGTCTGCAGCCCGCCCTCGCGCGTTGGCTTGAGCGGCGGGGTCGTGGCGGCAGCGCCAGCGGCAGGCGCGGAGCCCGGCGTGGCTGGCGCACCGGCAACGGGCGCGTGCTTTCCGGCGGCCGGATAGTAATGCCGCATGCCCATGTCCCAGCCCACCAGCATCACGGCCATCAGGACCACTGCCAGGATCAGGTTGCGCTGATTTTCCACTATGCCTCACGCTCTCAATTATGGGCTCAAATATTGATGCAGCAGCCCGGTCAGGGCACTGGATCATGGCCATGGCCACCCCAAGGATGGCAGCGCAATAGCCGCTTCACTGTCAGCCAACCACCCTTAATCGCACCGTGTTTGCCCAGCGCCTCGATCGCGTAGTGCGAGCACGAAGGACTGTAGCGGCACGAGGGCGGCAGGAGCACCGAGGGGCCCAGTTGCCACAGCCGCACGAGCAGGATCAGCAGGCGTTTCATCATTTGCCGCGCCCTTTGGGCTTCCCGCGCGGAGCGCCGCGCCGGGGCGGATCGCCTTTGCCCGCCGCCGCGCGGGCGAGCGCGGCTTCCAGTTCGCTGCGCAGCGCGGCAAAGTCCCGCTCGATCCCGTTCTCGCGGCCGATCAGGACATGGTCCGCGCCCGCCACGCCCTGCTGCGGCAGAATTTCACGGGCCAGTGCGCGCAGGCGCCGCTTCATGCGGTTGCGCATCACCGCGTTGCCGATTTTCTTGGTGACGGTGATGCCGAAGCGCAGCGAGCCATCGGCGCGCGCCACGGGGTTGACCAAAAGCACGAAACCGGGCCTTGCGACCCGGATTCCGTGGTTGGCGGCCAGAAAATCGGCGCGCTTGGCGATGATTCCGAGCCGGGGCTGGCGCGTCCCGGCGAGCGGGGCAGGCGCGGCCGCGGCGGAAACGTCTGGAATCAGGCCGAGAGCTTCTTGCGGCCACGCGCGCGGCGGGCGGCGAGCACCTTGCGGCCACCGACCGTGGCGGAGCGGGTGCGGAACCCGTGGCGGCGGGCACGCACGAGGTTGCTGGGCTGGAAAGTGCGCTTCATCGGTGTGCTCTTTTCGATCAGATAGAATCAGTTAGCCCGGTTTTGCTGCGCGCAAAGGGCCGGAATCAGGAGCGGGCCGATACGCTGCGAAGCCCGCCGCGTCAAGCGTCCCGGTGCGCGGTGCCGTGTGGCGGCCCCCGCGAGAGCCCCAGAAAAAAGGCCCGGTCGTTGCCAACCGGGCCTGAAAGTTTTGGGAGAGGATGCCTGAAAGGCCATTTTCATATGCAACTACCCCGCCCTCTTCGCAAGTGCGAAATCAGCCGCAATGGTTGCAATATTTGCATGCATGCGCTTTCAAATGGCTGAAAACTTACGGTTGTGCCGCCAGATGGGCTTCCAGGGGGTGCAATCCGCCCGTGCATAACAAAACGGCATAAGGGTATTCGTTGCGGCGCAGCACGGTGCGGGAGCCGAACCGGGCCGCACCGGATCAATGCGCCAGCAGCAGCGGCACCAGCGATTTGTCGAGCAATTCGCGCGAAACCCCGCCGAGCAGCAGTTCGCGCAGCCGACTCTTGCCGAACAGCCCCATCACGATCAGCCCCGCGCCCAGCTCGCGCGCGGTTTCCGCAATCGTCGCGGCGATCGAGCCATGGCGCTCGGTTTCGTGCACTTCGGCATGGATATCGTGGCGCGAGAGATAGCAGGCGGCCTCGCGCGCGGGGAAGCTGTCCTCCTTCTCGCGCACGGTCAGAATATGCACCGCGCTCGCTTGCGCCAGCAAGGGCAGAGCGGCGCGCATGGCGGCGGCCGATTCGTGCCCGCCGTCCCACGCCAGCAGCACCGGCTTGTCGAACGCCAGCATCGGTACGCCCTTGGGCAGCGCGAGCACCGGGCAGCGCGAGCCGATCGCCACTTCCTCCAGCGCCGGATCATCGAGGCTGGCCACGATCACATCGGTGAACCGCGCGGCAGCGGCCACGCCCTCGACTCGGCCCTGGTCGATCAGCACGACATCATACGCCACATCCTGCGACGCCAGCCGCTTGTCGAGATCGACACCCAGTCGTTCGTCCGCCGCGCGCACCTCGTTGACCACTTCGGCAGACAGCGCGGCACCGCCAAACGGCTCCCACAGCGCCATCTGGGCAAACGGTGTGGCGATCTGGAAGGTGACATGGCCGCGCGTGATCCGCGCCAGCGCAAGGGCGGTTTCAACGCGGTCATCAAGCGTATCGGCGCTGTCGGCCGGGCAGAGAATGGAACGCATCGGGGTTCTCCTTCTATCGGGGACACGGCCAGACTATCCGCTGCGCGCGGGCGGTCTGCCATGATCCACGTCAAATCGCCCACTTGCCGCAGGGTTCCCGCCCGCTATGGCGCTCGTGAGAGATAGGGGGAGCGGGCATGACCATCGCAGCGGTGATTTTCGATTTCGGGGGCGTGATCACCTCCTCCCCGTTCGAGGCGTTCAACCGGCTGGAGGCCGAGCGCGGGCTCCCGCAGGATTTCGTCCGCAAGGTGAATGCGATCAATCCGGACAGCAACGCCTGGGCCCGGTTCGAGCGCGCCGAAGTCAGCGCCGCCGAATTTGACGCGCTGTTCGCCGCCGAAGCGCGCGCGCAAGGCTTTGAACTGGCGGGCCGCGATGTGCTGGGCGTGCTGGCGGGCACCGTCCGCCCCGCCATGGTCCGCGCGCTGGATCAGCTGAAAGACGCGGGCTTTCGCATCGCCTGCATCACCAACAATGTGCCGACAGGCCCCCAAGGACTTATGGGGGCGGGCCTCGCGAGAAGCACGGACCGCAGCGACGCGCTGGAGCAGATCTTCGCGCGGTTCGAGCATGTGATCGAAAGCAGCAAGGCCGGGGTG
>CAIKKO010000450.1 GCA_903828025.1 uncultured Sphingomonadales bacterium | reverse complement strand
GCCCGAGGGCATCGTCAACGTGGTCAATGGCTTCGGGATTGAGGCGGGCAAGCCGCTCGCCAGCAACCGCCGCATCGCCAAGATCGCGTTTACCGGTGAAACCACCACCGGCCGCCTGATCATGCAATATGCCAGCGAAAACCTCATTCCCTGCACGCTGGAGCTGGGCGGCAAGAGCCCGAACATCTTCTTCGCCGATGTCATGGCCGAGGACGACGACTACCTCGACAAGGCGCTCGAAGGCTTCGCGATGTTCGCGCTCAATCAGGGTGAGGTCTGCACCTGCCCGAGCCGCGCGCTCATCCACGAATCGATCTATGACCGCTTCATGGAAAAGGCGATTGCGCGGGTCGAGGCGATCAAGCTGGGCAGCCCGCTCGATTTCACCACGATGGTCGGCGCGCAGGCCTCGAACGACCAGCTCGAGAAGATCCTGAGCTATATCGACATCGGCCGCAGCGAAGGCGCCAAAGTGCTGACCGGCGGTGGCCGCAAGATGCATGACGGCGATTTGGCCGGGGGCTACTATGTCCAGCCGACACTGCTCGAAGGCCACAACAGCATGCGCGTGTTTCAGGAGGAGATCTTCGGCCCGGTGCTCGCGGTCACGACCTTCAAGGACGATGCGGACGCCTTGGCGATTGCCAACGACACGCTCTATGGCCTCGGTGCCGGGGTGTGGAGCCGCAGCGCCAACACCTGCTACCGCTTCGGCCGTGCGATTCAGGCGGGCCGCGTGTGGACCAACTGCTACCACGCCTATCCCGCGCATGCGGCGTTCGGCGGCTACAAGCAGTCGGGCATCGGGCGCGAGAACCACAAGATGATGCTCGATCACTACCAGCAGACCAAGAACATGCTGGTCAGCTACAGCCCCAAGGCGCTCGGATTCTTCTGATCCGCCGCCTCGAAGCTGTGGCACCCGCGCCGCCGGTCAGCGCAGCCCCGCACCAGTGGGGTTGCATGCCGGTGGCGCGTGCGTTTTCGGGATGGGCTCACCCATGACGGAGGAACTGGTGCCATCTCGCGTGCTGGTAACCGAGGCGGCCGAAGCGTGGATCGCGCGGCTGGTGCAGATGCACGGCCCCCTGATGTTTCACCAATCGGGCGGGTGCTGCGACGGGTCTGCGCCGATGTGTTTTCAGCGCGGCGAGTTCCGCGTCGGTGGGCAGGATGTGCTGCTCGGCACGATCTGCGGCGATACGCCGGTGTGGATCGGTGCGGCGCAGTTCACCTATTGGCGGCACACCCAGATCACCATCGACGTGGTTCCGGGCCGGGGTGCGGGGATGAGCCTTGAGGCCCCCGAAGGCGTGCGCTTCATCGTGCGCAGCCGGGTGTTCGATGATGCAGAGGCAGCGGTGCTCGAGCGCGCCGGTGAACCGCTGCGGGGAGATGTGTTCGCAGGCTGACAGTCTGCGGCCTGCGCGGCACGGCAACGATTCCCAAGGAGAGCAAGGCCCCCCGCCGCAACACCGCTACCGGTCGGCGGGAGAATGTGTGTAGTGGTCTGCGCGATGCGAAAGTCAGGCCGAATCCGTTTGCTGTGCTGCGCGGCGCTTGCGCTTGGAGGTCCGGCATGGGCTGCCGCCAATGACAGGGCCGCCGAGGATGGCGATGAGGCTCCGATCATCGTCAATGCCCCGGGCGGCGCGATCAACGCCGACGATGCGCGTGCGCTGCGCGCCGGGGCGATCACCGCAGGCCCCGCTCCCGATCTGCTCGGCGCGTTGCAGCGTGCGGTGCCCGGCATTGTGCTGGCCGACCCTGAGGGCAATGCCTTCGAAACCGGGCTGATCTGGCGCGGCTATGGCCTCTCGGCCCTGCAGGGCAGCGAGCAGGGCCTCGCGGTCTATCTCGACGGGGTGCGCTTCAACCAGCCGTTCGGCGATACCCTGCTGCTCGATCTGCTGCCCGAAGCCGCACTGTCTGGGGCGGAGCTGCGCGAGGCAAGCCCGGTCTACGGGCGCAATGCGCAAGGCGGCGTGCTCCTTCTGACCAGCGCGACCGCGCGCGATCTGCCCGGTCTGCGCCTGACAACCGGGGTGGATTCGATTGGCGGCACGCGGCTGGCGGGCAGCGCGGGCTTCGTGCGCGGGGACAATGCGGCGCTGCTCATGGCGGACTGGGTGCGCGATCCGGGTTGGCGGCGCTCCGGCCCCTCGCGTCTCGGGCGGATGGCGCTTAGCCTCGATCACAAGGGCGCGAACTGGGGGGTAGCGCTGCGGGCATCAGGCGCGGTCACTCGGCTCACCGGCAACGCGGTCGCGCCCGAACAATGGCTCGCGGCGGATTACCGCGCGGTGTTCACCTTCCCCGATACCACCCGCGCACAGGCCTTGCGCGGTGCGGTGCTGCCGTGGCTGGCGCTGTCGTCCACCATGCGGATCGAGGGCACGCTGGCCGGATCATGGCTCTCGCGCCGCTCGGCCAATGGCGATCTGGCGGATTTCGCCGGTTGCACGGGCGCACCGGGGCAACTGTGCCTCACCAGCGACGCCGGCCGCGAAGAAGCGCTGCTCGATCCTGCCGGACGGGCGGTAGCAACCGATCCCGCCATCCCGCGCTACGGCGTGACCAATCGCGGCGCCGAAACCACCCGTGACCTGCAGGCTGGCCTGCAATTGCTCGACGAGGCAGAGACAGCGGCGGGCACCCGCCGGATTGCCCTTGGCCTCGCGTTCGAACGGGCCAGCACACAGTTTGCCGCCAGCAGCGAATTGTCTGCCGTTGCGCCAGATCGCCGGATCACCGGGCTCGGCACGACCGTTACCAGTTCCGGCGGCGGCATCACTCCGGCCGATTTCGATGCCCGGCTGCACGACCTTGCGTTCTACGCCAGCGCGCAAATTCCGCTGCGGCCGGGGTTGGACCTTGAGGCCGCGCTGCGCTGGTCGCGCACAGGGATCGACCTTGCGGATCACCTCGGCACCGCGCTCAACGGCCATTCGTCGTTTGCACGCGCGAACCCTTCGGCGGAGCTCGATTGGGAGGCAACCGAGGGCCTCGCGCTCCACGCTGGCTATGCCGAAACCAGCCGCGCGCCTACCCCGGCGGAACTGTCGTGCGCCGATCCCGCGCTGCCGTGTGCGCTTGGCAGCTTTTTCGTCAGCGATCCGCCGCTGCGGCAGGTGGTTGCGCGTCACTGGTCGGCGGGGATGCGGGCGCAACGCGGGCCGTTCGCGGCGCGGCTCGATTTGTGGCGCGCCGACGGGTCTGACGAGATCCGCGCCTTTGCCACCGCCGTGCGCGGCCGCGCCTATTTCGCCAATGGCGGACGCAGCCGGAGGCAGGGCCTTGATGCCTCGCTCGATTGGCATGCGGGGCGCTGGCGGGTGGCGCTGGGCTATGCCTACACCGATGCGCGCTTCCGCGACGGTTTCACTGCGCTCAGTCCCGACAATCCTGCGGCCAAGGCCGATGGTACGACGTATGTTGCGCCGGGCAGCCGTATTCCCGGCCTGCCGCGCCATTCGGGCGATCTGGCGCTGGATTATGAAGCGTTCTGACTTTGTCGCGTTCGATGCCGCTACGCTCGATCAGGGTGTGGAACGGGGGATTGATGCGACTGTCACGCGCAGCCTGATGGGGCGCAGTTTTTCCAGCCCCGGGCTCCACGCGCGCTATTTCGATGCCAATCTGCGCCCGCTGGTCGAGGTGGTGCAGGATACCGTGGGCCGCCATGATACCTTCCTGCTTGCCTGCACGGCCAAGTATTATGAAGATGAGGGCTATCCGGGGCATGCCAACTGCACCGAAAACTTCAATCGGGCGCTCGAACCCCACGGGATCGCGCGGCGCGCCGGCTGGCCGGCGATCAATTTCTTTTACAACACCATCCTCGCGCCCGATGATACCATCACCTTGGATGAACCGTGGTCGCGCCCCGGGGACTATGTGCTGCTGCGCGCGCTGACCGATCTTGTCTGCGCCTCGTCCGCCTGCCCCGACGATATCGACCCGGCCAACGGCTGGAACCCGACCGACATCCACGTCCGCCTTTATGACAGGAGTGCCGCGCTCGCTGCCGGCAATGCCCACCGCATGACCCCAGATGCCCCCGTCCGGCTTACCCGCGAAACCGGCTTTCATGCCCGAACCAGCGCTTTGACTCGCCAACTGACAGACTACCGCGGGTTCTGGCTGCCCACGGCGTATAGCAACCATGGTGCGATCGCCGAATACTGGGCTTGCCGCGAGCGCGCCGCGCTGATCGACCTTTCGCCCTTGCGCAAGTTCGAAGTGACCGGCCCGGACGCCGAAGCGCTGATGGACCTTGCCGTGACGCGTGACATGACCAAGCTCGCTGTCGGGCAAATCGTCTATACCGCGATGTGCTTTGAGACCGGCGGGATGATCGACGACGGCACGGTGTTCCGTCTGGGGCCGACCAATTTTCGCTGGGTCTGCGGCGAAGACTGGTGCGGGGTGTGGCTGCGCCAACTGGCCGCCGAACGCGGGCTCAAGGCCTGGGTGCGTTCATCGACCGACCAATTGGCCAATGTCGCCCTGCAAGGCCCGCTCTCGCGCGAGGTCCTCGCGCCGCTGGTCGCCACCCCGGCGCACCGCCCGACTGTTGCCGAACTTGGCTGGTTCCGCTTTACGATCGGCCGGATCGGCGACATTCCGGTCGTTGTTTCGCGCACCGGATACAGCGGCGAACTGGGCTATGAAATCTGGTGTCACCCTGGCCGCGCGCCCGAATTGTGGGATGCGTTGATGGCGGCAGGCGGGCCCCGCGGCTTGCTCCCGGCCGGACTTGATGCGCTCGACATGCTGCGGATCGAGGCTGGTCTGGTGTTTGCCGGATACGAATTCTGCGATCAGACAGATCCGTTCGAAGCAGGTATCGGCTTTGCCGCGCCCAAGTCCAAGCGTGCGCCGTTCATCGGCTGTGACGCACTGGCACGGCGGCGCGAAAACCCGCAACGCGTGCTGGCCGGCCTGATCGTGGAGGGTGCCGAGGCGGTGGGCCACGGCGATCCGGTCTATGCCGGGCGCATGCAGGTTGGCGTGATCACCAGCGCCACTCGCTCGCCGATTCTGGGCCAAACGATTGCGCTCGCACGGGTGGATGTCAGCCAGTCGGCCATCGGCACGGCGCTGGCGATCGGCAAACTCGATGGCCAGCAGAAGCGCATCGGAGCCGCTGTGGTGCGCTTCCCGCATTACGATCCCGACAAACGCCGGGTCCGTTCCTGAATCAGCTCCAGCAAACCCCGCAAAGGATCTAGCATGGCAAGTGTGGCGCAGGCAGAAAGTTCTGTCACGACCTCGGAAAGCCCCGGCCTTCAGCGTGGGATCAGTTGGACCGGCGCATTCTGGATCGCCAGCGGGGTGCCTGCGCTGGTGCTGTTTTCGATCGGCACGATTGCGGCATCGGTCGGCACGGCATCGTGGGTGGTGTGGATGGTCTCGATCCTGTTCGGGTTCATTCAGGCGTTCAGCTATGCCGAAATTGCAGGATTGTTTCCCAACAAGTCGGGCGGGGCTTCGGTCTATGGTGCGGTGGCCTGGGCCCGCTATTCCAAACTTTTTGCGCCGGTATCGGTGTGGTGCAACTGGCTGGCGTGGTCGCCGGTGCTGACCATCGGGTCAGGGCTTGCGGCCGGTTTTTCGCTCTCGATCCTCTTCAATCCCGACGCGGCGATCAACACCTGGCAAGTGACGCTGCTGGATCTTACGGCGCTCAAAGCCGGGCTGACATTGCGCATCAATGCGACCGCGATCATCGGCGCGGCGTTCCTGCTGGTGGCCTTTGCGGTCCAGCACCGCGGAATCAGTTCCACCGCGCGGGCGCAGGTCGTCCTGGGTGTGGTTGCGCTGGTGCCGTTGCTGCTGATCGGGCTGGTGCCGCTGGTTTCGGGCGATCTTCCGCGCGCGAACCTTTGGCCGATTGCGCCGCTGGCGCACGATGCGGCCGGGCATGCGATCAACGGGGTCTGGAATGCGCAAGGCATTTCGCTGTTCATGGGCGGGCTGTTTGTCGCGGCCTGGTCGACTTACGGCTTTGAAACGGCCGTTTGTTACACGCGCGAATTCCGCAATCCCAAAACCGATACCTTCAAGGCCATCCTCTCGTCGGGCCTGCTGTGCATCGTGGTGTTCACGCTTGTGCCGATCAGCTTTCAGGGCGTGCTGGGCCTCGAAGGCATGCTCTCACCCGAAATCGCCAGCAACATGGGCGTGGGCAAGGCCATGGCCGGGATGATCAAGGCCGGGCCGGTTGTCGGCAACGTGATTGTCGTGATGATGATCCTGGCGCTGCTCTTGGCCATCATCATGTCGATGGCCGGATCATCGCGGACACTGTATCAGGCTTCTGCCGATGGCTGGCTGCCGAAATACCTCAGCCGCGTCAACGAAGCCGGTGCGCCGACCGCGGCGATGTGGACCGACCTCGGTTTCAATCTCGTGCTGCTGTCGATGTCAGACTATGTGTTCGTACTGGGCGTGTCGAACGTCTGCTACATCCTGTTCAATTTCATCAACCTCAATTCGGCCTGGATTCACCGGCTCGACCGGCCGGGCTGGGAACGCCCCTATCGCGCGCCGACCCCGCTGCTGGCGATGGGAACCGGGCTGTCGTTCGTCAATCTGGCGCTGATGGGCGTGGGGGCAGACATGCTGGGCAAAGGGACGCTTTATACCGGCCTGGTTTGCGTAGCCCTGATCGTGCCGGTGTTCCTGTGGCGCCACTATGTCGTCGACAAGGGCCAGTTCCCGCAAGACATGGCCGACGATCTCCACTTGGGGAACGAAGCGGGAGTGAAAACCGGCGCCGGACTGCTACCCTATCTCACCGTGGGGGCAGGCATCGTTGTTGTTGCGATCAGCCACTGGCTGGCCGTGCTGCCCTGAGTTAGTGTTGGGGGGGGGGGCGCAAACCCGGCCCCCCTTCTTCGCTCATCTAAGGATCCCGGGCAGATCGAGGCCCTTTTCGCGCGCGCAGTCGAGCGCAATGTCATAGCCCGCGTCTGCATGGCGCATCACGCCCGTAGCCGGATCGTTCCACAAGACCCGTTCGAGGCGCTTGGCAGCCTCAGGCGTGCCATCGGCGACGATGACCATGCCGGAATGCTGCGAATACCCCATGCCGACGCCGCCACCGTGATGGAGCGAAACCCAGGTCGCGCCGCTCGCGGTGTTGAGCAGCGCATTGAGCAGCGGCCAATCGGACACCGCATCGGATCCATCGGCCATGGCTTCAGTCTCGCGGTTGGGGCTGGCGACCGAGCCGCTGTCGAGATGGTCGCGGCCGATCACGATCGGCGCTTTCAATTCGCCCGATGCGACCATTTCGTTGAAGGCGAGGCCGAGCCGCTGTCTGTCGCCCAGACCGACCCAGCAGATCCGCGCGGGCAGGCCCTGAAACTGGATTTTCTCGCGCGCCATATCCAGCCAGCGGTGCAGGTGGGGATTGTCGGGGATCAGTTCCTTAACCTTGGCGTCGGTCTTGTAGATGTCCTCCGGATCGCCGGACAGCGCCACCCAGCGGAACGGCCCGATCCCCCGGCAAAACAGCGGGCGGATATAGGCCGGCACAAAGCCGGGAAAGCCGAACGCGCCGATGACGCCTTCATCCTCGGCCACCTGGCGAATGTTGTTGCCATAATCAGTGGTGGGCACGCCGCGCTTCTGGAATTCGAGCATCGCTTCGACATGGCGCGCCATGCTGGCCTTGGCCGCTTTGGCGACCACTTCGGGTTCACGCTCGCGCTTTTCCACCCATTCAGCCACGCTCCAGCCAGTGGGCAGATAACCGTTCACGGGATCGTGCGCCGAGGTTTGATCGGTCAGCAAATCTGGCAGGATACCTTTGGAGAGCATTTCCGGCAGGATTTCTGCGGCATTGCCAAGCAGGCCCACCGATACCGGGGTTCCGGCGGCCTTGGCTTCGTGGATGATCGCCATCGCCTCATCCAGCGTGGCGGCGCTGCGGTCGAGATAGCCGGTGCGCAGGCGCATCTCGATGCGGCTGGCCTGGCATTCAATCGCGAGGCAACTCGCGCCTGCCATGACTGCGGCCAGCGGCTGCGCACCGCCCATGCCCCCCAGACCTGCCGTCAGCAGCCAGCGACCGGACAGATCCCCATTGTAATGCTGGCGGCCCATTTCAACGAAGGTTTCATAAGTTCCCTGCACGATGCCTTGCGTGCCGATGTAGATCCATGATCCCGCCGTCATCTGGCCATACATGGCCAGCCCCTTGCGATCGAGCTCGTTGAAGTGCTCCCAGGTCGCCCACTTGGGCACGAGATTGCTGTTGGCGATCAGCACGCGCGGCGCATCGGGGTGGGTGCGGAACACCCCCACCGGCTTGCCTGATTGCACCAGCAGCGTTTCATCGGCGTTCAGGCGGCGCAGCGTCTCGACAATCTTGTCAAAGCTTTGCCAATCCCGCGCGGCGCGGCCAATCCCGCCATAGACCACGAGTTCCTCGGGGCGTTCGGCCACGTCCGGATGCAGATTGTTCATCAGCATTCGCAGCGGGGCTTCGGTCAACCAGCTTTTGGCGGTCAGCTCGGTGCCGGTGGCCGGTCGGATGACGCGGCTGTTGTCGATGCGGGGATTGGAGGTCATGGCTGTCCTTTCGCAAAGGCGAGGCAGTGGGCAAGAATGGCACGCAGCGTGGGGCGCAGCCCATCGGCGCGCGCGGGGTCGATGGGGGCGGGCCAGTTGGCCTCGCTCGGCTCGTCGGGCTCGATCAGATAGCTGCGCATCG